>NZ_JADHZG010000006.1:0-27097 GCF_027161185.1 Exiguobacterium sp. KJ 601
GATACTAATCGGTCGAGGCTTTGATCTAGTCTAATGGTTTGTGTTGATGAATCCTCAGTTTTCAGGGAACAAGCCCTGTAGAGTCTGGTGGCGATAGCGAGACGGCCACACCCGTTCCCATGCCGAACACGGAAGTTAAGCGTCTCAGCGCCGAAAGTAGTTGGGGGATCTCCCCCTGTGAGGATAGGACGTTGCCAGGCAACAACGCAGGACGACCGAGCATACGCTCGGTCGTTTTTTTGTTTTAGCGATGCTCTCGACATAGAGGCATCGCTTTTCGTTTGCCTTTTTTTAAATCAATGATAAAATATAGTCAAAAGTCAAAGATGGTCAGAGGGTGGTGGAGATGAGAAATATTTCGGATGTCATCGAACAGTATTTGAAGCAAGTCTTGAAGGAAAGTCAGGCAAACGCAATTGAAATCAAACGTCAAGATATCGCACAACGATTCGAATGTGTCCCATCCCAAATCAATTACGTCATCAACACACGTTTTACCGTCGAAAAAGGATATTTAGTAGAAAGTAAACGTGGCGGTGGCGGATATATTCGTATTCGACGCGTTATTTTACACGAAAAGCAAGATGTTCTCTCTAGTTTGATGGATATCATTCATGAACATCCACGTTTGAACGAACAGCTCGTTGAAAATGTGCTGATTCGATTGGTTGAAGAACAGATGATGCACGAACAAGAGGCGCAGTTGATCTATCATCTCTTATCAGATGAAGCATTGAACTTACAAGTTGACGATCGCTCCTATATTCGACGTCAGCAACTACTCGCGCTGATGAAAGTACTTCGTTATCGTAATGGAGGGTAAGTCGTATGCTATGCGAACGTTGTAAACAGCGACCGGCTGTCAATGAAGTCGTTGTCATGGAACAGGACGTACCCGTAAAAAAACGGCTATGTCGACAATGTACGGTAGAACTTATGACGGGCTATGTGCCGGTCGTAAAGCGCTGCCCAACCTGTCAGATGACGCGTCAAGATTTATTGCGTGTACGAAAAGCAGGATGTGCTATGTGTTATACCGTATTTCGTGATGAACTGATTAAAATCACACGTCAATATCAACAAGGACATGATCATCATATCGGTTCGGTCCCTGACCAGTTACGTACACCACATGAACGAATCGAAGAGCGGCTCGAAAAGTTGGCAGGGGAGTTGACCCGTGCTGTCGAACAAGAAGATTATGAACGAGCAGCACGCATTCAAAAAGAAATGAAGCAATTAGAAGGGCAAGGTGATGTCTAATGGAAACGTTCCTAACACATCCACTTGGTCCCAAAATGAAAGAGCGTGCCAAATTGGATGACCTGGTTGTCTCCACAAGAATCCGACTGGCACGTAACGTCAAAGACACTGTATTTTCGCCAGTCCTTTCTAAAGAAGGAGAACGTCAACTATGTGATCGTCTCGAAGGACGGTTACATGGGTTAAAGGGATTTGAATATCTTCATATGCGTGATTATGATGAAGTCACCCGACAGGCATTGATGGAAAAACATTTGATTAGTCCGGCCATTGCGACCAACGAAGAAAGTGCAGTCTTTTTAAGTGAAGATGAAACTATCAGTGTGTTGATTAACGAGGAAGATCATTTACGAATTCAGACCTTACTCCCAGGTTATCAAGTGAAAGAGGCGTTTGAATTAGCGACTCAAGTAGACGCACTGTGCGCGGAATCACTCTCATACGCCTTTGACGAACAGTTAGGCTACTTGACGACATGTCCAAGCAATATCGGAACAGGACTCCGGGCCTCGGTCATGTTACACTTACCGGGTCTCACGTTAACGGGTCGAATCAGCCCCATTTTGCGAGAGCTTCGAAAACTCGGCTATACGATTCGAGGTCGTTATGGAGAAGGCAGCGATGCGGCAGGACGGTTGTTCCAGCTGTCAAATCAGCGGACATTGGGCAGTCATGAATCACAGCTGTTAGCTGACTTTATGGAAGTGACAGAACAAGTGATTCAAGCAGAACGTCATGCGCGTGAAGAGCTCATCGCACATCGACAAGAAGAGTTAGAGGATCGGTTTTATCGGTCATATGGTATTTTACGATATGCCAAACTTCTTTCTTCTACCGAAACCATTGAGCGGCTATCTGATTTACATTTAGCGAGTGACCTAGGAATTTTGTCTGATTGGAGTCCGCCGAAGTTTCATGAACTCATCGTTCGGTTACAATCAGGTTTTCTACAAAAACATTTCGGGAAAACATTATCTACGCAAGAACGAGATCGAGAACGAGCGACACTTGTTCGTCGAACGTTAGATCAAGGCTTAGTTTGATCCAACTATAAGGAGGTTATGTCAATGATGTTTGGACGATTTACAGAACGAGCACAACGCGTATTAGCTTTAGCACAAGAGGAAGCCGTACGTCTTGGCCATCATAATATTGGTACAGAACATATTTTATTAGGATTGGTTCGTGAAGGAGAAGGGATTGCGGCAAAAGCGCTCTTCGCCCTCGGATTGACCTCTGAAAAAATCCAACAAGAAGTAGAATCATTGATTGGTCGCGGTTCGGAGAACGGGTCGACGATTCATTACACACCGCGTGCGAAAAAGGTCATTGAGCTCTCGATGGATGAGGCTCGAAAATTGGGACACTCTTACGTCGGAACGGAACACATCCTTCTAGGATTGATTCGTGAAGGAGAAGGGGTCGCGGCACGCGTACTCAATAACCTTGGAATCAGTTTGACGAAAGCACGCCAACAAGTGTTGCAACTTCTCGGAAACACCGAGTCTTCTTCAAATGCTTCGCAACCTGGAGCGAGCGCCGCAACCCCAACGCTTGACGGATTGGCACGCGATTTGACACAACAAGCACGCGAGTCTCGTTTAGATCCAGTCATTGGGCGTGCAGGCGAAATTCAACGTGTCATCGAAGTATTGTCGCGTCGGACGAAGAACAACCCGGTTCTAATTGGGGAACCAGGGGTCGGGAAAACAGCGGTCGTCGAAGGTCTCGCTCAGCAAATCATCAACAACGAGGTACCTGAAACGCTTCGCAACAAACGCGTCATGGTACTCGACATGGGTACACTCGTCGCAGGTACAAAATATCGTGGTGAGTTCGAAGATCGCTTGAAAAAAGTGATGGACGAAATTCGTCAGGCAGGGAACGTTATTCTCTTCATCGACGAGTTGCACACATTGATTGGTGCGGGCGGTGCAGAAGGTGCAATCGATGCGTCGAACATCCTCAAGCCGTCATTGGCTCGTGGTGAACTTCAATGTATCGGGGCGACTACACTTGATGAATACCGGAAGTACATCGAAAAAGATGCAGCGCTTGAGCGCCGCTTCCAACCGATTCAAGTGAACGAACCGACGACAGAAGAAGCTGAACAAATCCTACTCGGGTTACGCGATCGCTATGAAGCACACCACCGTGTGACGATTACAGATACGGCGATTCACGAGGCGGTCGTCCTTTCAGACCGTTACATCTCCGATCGTTTCTTGCCGGATAAGGCAATCGACCTCGTCGACGAGGCGGCATCAAAAGTACGACTTCGCTCATTCACGGCACCACCGAATTTGAAAGAGTTGGAATCCCGTCTCGAATCGATTCGTAAAGAGAAAGACTCTGCCGTACAAAGCCAAGAGTTTGAAAAAGCAGCTTCCCTTCGCGATACGGAACAGAAGTTACGCGATGAGTTAGAAGAGTTGAAAGCAGAATGGCAGAACAAGCAAGGTAACGAAAAACTTGAAGTGACGAAAGAAGATATCGCTCAAGTTGTTGCGAACTGGACAGGTGTACCGGTCACGAAGATTGCCGAAGAAGAGACAGACCGTCTCCTCAAACTCGAATCGATTCTTCACAACCGTGTCATCGGTCAAGACGATGCGGTGAAATCAATTTCCCGTGCGATCCGTCGCGCCCGGGCCGGATTGAAAGATCCGAAACGTCCAATCGGGTCATTCATCTTCCTCGGACCGACCGGAGTCGGGAAAACAGAGCTCGCCCGTGCAGTTGCCGAAGCGATGTTTGGCGATGAAGATGCCATCATTCGAATCGACATGTCCGAGTACATGGAAAAACATGCGACGAGCCGTCTCGTCGGTTCGCCTCCTGGTTATGTTGGTTACGAAGAAGGCGGTCAATTGACTGAAAAAGTGCGTCGGAAACCTTACTCGGTTATCCTACTCGATGAAATCGAAAAAGCGCACCCAGAAGTATTCAACATCTTGCTTCAAGTGTTAGACGACGGTCGCTTGACGGATTCGAAAGGTCGCACAGTCGACTTCCGAAACACAGTCATCATCATGACGTCTAACGTCGGAGCCGCAGCGCTTCAACGAAACAAATATGTAGGATTCACAGTGGAAGATGATGTGAAACGTGAATATACGGAAATGAAGGACAAAGTACTCGAGGAATTGAAGAAAGCGTTCCGACCTGAGTTCTTGAACCGGATTGATGAAATCACGGTATTCCATTCACTTCAAAAAGAGCACATTCAAGAAATCATCAAACTTATGGCAGAGACACTTAAGAAACGTCTCGCCGAACAAGGTGTTGATTTCAGCTTGACGGATGCGGCACTCGATAAAATTGCCGATGTCGGCTACGATCCGGAATACGGGGCTCGTCCTCTCCGTCGTGCCCTTCAACGGGAAGTGGAGGACCGCCTCTCAGAAGCAATGCTCGGCGGCACAATCGCTAGAGGCAGTAAAGTTGCGCTCGACGTACAAGATGGAGAGTTCGTCGTTCGTAACGAAGGTGTAGTTCAGTAAAACATTCAGCTCCCTCGTCGTTTAGAGGGAGCTTTTTTTAGACAGGAAGGGAACTTATGGCCAAAATTAAAACGAAATACGTCTGCCAATCGTGCGGATATGAATCAGCCAAGTGGATGGGGCGTTGTCCGGGTTGTAATGAATGGAATACGCTCGTCGAAGAGTTTGTAGAAGAGAAGAAAGCCAAACGTGGAGCGGCCTTTGTGCATAGTTCATCGCGACAATTGAAACCGGAACGCTTAGCGAACGTCGTCTCACAAGAAGAGACGCGCGTGCATACGAATAGTCGTGAATTTGACCGTGTCCTCGGCGGTGGGATTGTCCCAGGTTCACTCGTTTTGGTCGGCGGGGACCCGGGAATCGGGAAGTCGACCATTCTGTTACAGGTTAGCGCTCACTTAGCCCATAGTGGTAAAAAGGTGTTATACATCTCGGGGGAGGAATCTCTCAAACAGACAAAACTTCGTGCGGAACGCCTTGGTTTACCGACCGATGACTTGTTCGTGCTCGCTGAGACGGACATGTTGATGATCGAACGGGTTATTGATGAGGAGCAACCTGGATTTGTCATCATTGACTCGATTCAAACGGTATATATGGATGAGATTCAATCGGCGCCAGGGAGCGTGTCACAAGTTCGAGAATGTACGGCCGCCCTCATGAAAATTGCGAAAACGCGAGGGATTGCGGTCTTCATCGTCGGTCACGTGACGAAGCAAGGGTCGATTGCCGGCCCGCGCTTACTTGAACATATGGTCGATGCGGTACTTTATTTTGAAGGGGAGCGTCATCATACGTTCCGTATTTTACGGGCGGTGAAAAACCGTTTTGGATCGACGAACGAGATTGGCATTTTCGAGATGAAAGAGAGTGGACTAGAGGAAGTGCTTAATCCATCTGAAATATTCTTGGAGGAACGCACGGCTGGCGTATCGGGTTCGACCGTTGTCGCCTCGATGGAAGGTACGCGGACGGTACTCGTGGAACTCCAAGCACTCATCTCTCCGACATCGTTCGGGAACCCGAGACGTATGGCCACGGGCATTGATCAAAACCGAGTCGCGCTGCTCATGGCCGTGCTCGAAAAACGTTCCGGTCTCTTGCTTCAGACGCAGGATGCGTACTTGAAAGCAGCCGGTGGCGTCAAACTGGATGAACCGGCGATTGACCTTGCGATTTGTATCTCGATTGCCTCGAGTTTCCGCGATCGTCCGACTCGTCCGACGGATGTCTGCATCGGTGAGGTCGGATTGACTGGGGAAGTGCGACGGGTTTCCCGAATCGAGCAACGTGTCGCCGAGGCGGCAAAACTAGGTTTTACACGGGCTATCATCCCGAAAAATAACATGGGGGGATGGACCGCTCCGGCAGGGATTGAAGTCGTCGGGGTCGGAACAGTGGACGAAGCACTCCAGTTGGCGATTCCGTTCTAACGGGTCGCCACTGGCAGTTTTTAACGCTTTGTAACGAACGTGATTGAAAAAATCATGTTACAATGAAAGTGTTATTTTTTGAAATTTTATTTCATATAGAAGGAGGTGGAATGAGTGAAGATTGCTGTACGAATCGGATTTATTTTGATTGGACTCGTCGTGGGTTGGTTCGGAATCATCGAAGCGACGCTTTTATTAGCAGACCTTGGCATGAATGTGCCGGAGTGGTTAACGATTCCATACGTAGCAAGTTTGATTGGTGGACTTATCTTCTTCATTCTTAGTTTATTCTTAACAGATGGTGTTGTTGCATTTATTCGTTTTGTCGAAGAACGGCTCGTCCGTTTACCGGTAGGGGATATCTTATTCGGTTCGATCGGTCTCATCATCGGGCTCTTGATTGCCTTTTTGATTAGTGTATCGCTTGAAGTCACGAATATTTTCTTACTGAGTAAAATCGTCCCGATTTTTGTCACGGCCCTGTTTGGTTACTTTGGTTTCGCGGTCGGCTATCGGAAGCGTAACGAATGGATCAAACTATTTGTGAAGAGCGAACGGGAAAAGCCTGCGGCTGAACCGGTCCAACGCTCTAATGATAAGATTTTAGACACGAGCGTCATCATCGATGGTCGAATCGCGGATATTGCGACGACTGGATTCGTGGAAGGAACATTGATTGTGCCCCAGTTCGTCATCGGCGAACTGCAATACATCGCCGACTCCTCGGATACGTTGAAGCGGAATCGTGGACGTCGTGGACTGGACATCTTGAAGGAACTACAAGAGAACAAGCGCATCCAGGTTGAAATCTATGATGGAGACTTCGAAGACGTACCGGAAGTCGACATCAAATTGATTAAACTAGCTGAACTGAAAAACGGGATTGTTGTTACGAATGACTACAACTTAAATAAAGTGTGTGAGGTACGAAATGTACCGGTCTTGAACATCAATGATTTGGCGAACGCCGTCAAACAGATTGTCATTCCTGGTGAAGAGATGGTCGTGACAGTTATTAAAGAAGGAAAAGAGCAGAATCAAGGGGTTGCTTACCTTGAGGATGGGACAATGGTTGTCGTGGAGGGCGGACGTAAATTGATTTCGAAGACGCTTCCTGTCGTTGTGACGAGTGTCTTACAAACGTCTGCAGGCCGTATGATTTTTGCCCGTCCAGAATAACGGATCAAAAAGAGACGCGAGAGCGCTCTCTTTTTTCACGAAGAGAGGTATTAACATGGTAGCTTATACAGTTGTCATCCCGGCTGCGGGAAGAGGGAAGCGGATGGGTGCGGATGCGAATAAGTTGATGCTGACGCTCCGTGACAAACCGATTATTGCTTGGACGTTACAGGCGTTCGATACCGATCCGTGGTGCGAACGAATGGTGTTAGCCATCCGGCCAGAAGAACGTGACTGGTTCGAGGCGATGACGTCACAGATGAATACGCCGGTTACATACGTAGCAGGAGGGGAAGAACGACAACAGAGTGTCCATGCAGGACTGAAGGTTGTTGCACCCGATACGATTGTGATGATTCATGACGGTGCGCGTCCGTTTGTAAAACGTGAACAGTTGCATCAAGTGGCTGAAGCGGCACTGCAAGGTGGTGCCATCTTGGCGGTACCCGTTAAAGATACGGTCAAACAAGTTCAACGTCATCACATCGAACGCACCGTTCCCCGTGAAAACTTATGGTTGGCACAAACGCCGCAAGCCTTTCAGGCGAAAGCGATTTTGGCGGCACATGAACGAGCGGTCGAACAACAGGTGATGGGAACGGATGATGCCAGTTTGTTTGAGTGGCTCGGCGAATCGGTACAAGTGGTCCTTGGGGACTATCACAACATCAAAATGACGACGCCCGAAGATTTATTGTTCGGCGACGCGATTTTAGCGAAGGAGGAATTACAATGAGAATTGGTCAAGGCTTTGATGTACACGCATTTGCAGAAGGACGTCCGTTAATCTTAGGGGGAATCGAAATCCCACATGAGCGTGGACTTCTCGGTCATTCTGATGCGGACGTGTTACTCCATACCATTGCGGATGCGGCACTTGGAGCAATTGCGGCAGGTGATATCGGGAAACACTTCCCGGATACGGATCCGGAATTTAAAGATGCAGATTCGAAAGTATTGCTTCGTCACGTCTGGCAGCTCGTGAAAGATCAAGGCTACGTTCTCGGAAATGTAGATGCGACGGTCATGGCTCAACGTCCGAAACTTCGTCCTTACATTGATGAGATGCGCGCGGTCATTGCCGAACTTCTTGAGGCGGACATCGAGCAGGTGAACGTGAAAGCGACGACGACGGAGAAACTGGGGTTCACGGGACGCGAAGAAGGGATTGCGGCGCAAGCGGTCATCTTACTCAACCGGGCTTGACAGAAATGGTATACTATTTGGGCAGAAGAGAAGAAAGGTGGAACTATTATGAGTGAAGTGCGTGTACGCTATGCGCCTAGTCCGACGGGGCATCTCCATATCGGAAATGCGCGGACGGCGTTGTTTAACTACTTATTTGCTCGCCATGCTGGCGGAAAAATGATTCTTCGGATTGAAGACACTGACCAGAAACGGAATGTGTTGAACGGTGTCGAGAGTCAGATGAAATACTTGGAATGGCTCGGCATCGACTGGGATGAAGGTCCAGGGCGTGACGGAGACTACGGTCCGTATTACCAAATGGAGCGTCTTGCGATTTATGAGAAATACGTCAATGAGTTGATGAGCAAAGGCCTTGCTTATAAATGCTACATGACCTCGGAGGAGCTTGAAGCAGAGCGTGAAGCACAAATCGCACGTGGGGAGGCACCACGTTACTCGGGTGCGCACCGTAACCTCACTGTTGAAGAACGTGAAGCGTTTGAAGCGGAAGGGCGTAAACCGTCTATTCGGATTCGTGTGCCGGAAGGCGTGACGTATAAATGGACAGATGTCGTCAAAGGAGACGTCTCGTTTGAATCGAAAGATTTCGGTGACTGGGTCATCGTGAAACAGGACGGCATTCCAACGTACAACTTCGCAGTTGTCGTGGACGACCATTTGATGAAGATCAGTCACGTGTTGCGTGGGGACGACCATATCGCGAACACACCAAAACAGATGATGGTCTATGACGCACTTGGTTGGGACTATCCTGAATTCGGTCACATGACGCTCATCTACAACGACCAACATAAAAAGTTATCAAAACGGGACGAATCGATCATTCAGTTCATCGAACAATATGCGGATCTCGGCTACTTGCCAGCAGCGCTCTTCAACTTCATTTCGCTCCTTGGCTGGTCACCTGTCGGGGAAGAAGAAATCTTCTCGAAAGAAGAGTTCATTGAAATGTTTGATGCGAAACGTTTGTCGAAGAGTCCGGCAGTTTTTGACCAACAAAAACTTTCTTGGATCAACAGTGTATACATGAAGAAGGCCACGCTTGACGAAGTGGTGGCACTCAGTTTACCATTCTTACAAGAAGCAGGACGATTACCCGAGGCGGTATCTATTGAGGAAGCGGATTGGGCGACAAACTTGATTGCATTGTATAAAGAACAAATGACGCACGGAGCAGAAATCGTCGCGTTGACAGACTTGTTCTTCAAAGATGAAATCGAGTATGACGAGGAAGCGAACGCTGTCCTTTCAGGTGAAACGGTACCTGCTGTTCTTGCAGAGTTCAAACAGCAGCTCGAAGCAATCGAAGACTTCACTCCGGAAGCGATTAAAGCGGCGACAAAAGCGACGCAAAAAGCTACCGGTCAAAAAGGGAAAAACTTGTTCATGCCAATCCGTGTCGCGACGACAGGACAAACACATGGACCAGAACTCCCGAACGCCATTTCGTTAATCGGAAAAGAGCGTGTGTTGAAGCGTCTGACAACTCTATTAGCGTAATAAAGGCATTGATGAGGAAAGTAAGCGGTACGACACGTTGCAGAGACTAGAACCTAGGCTGGGAGTTCTAGATGTGTCCCCCGAAGAAGTGCACCTCTGAGCCGTCTCGGCGATATGTAGTCGAGACCGTGACTCGGCGTTAACGAGACTTGAGAGGGGAACGCATTTTCCCAAACAGAGTGGAACCGCGCTTACGGCGTCTCTGTGCCTTGGCACAGGGGCGTCTTTGTTTTTGTATAAGAAAAGGAGATATCGATTATGGGATTTTGGAGCAGTGTCCGCGAAGACTTGCGGACTGTCCTGGAACTAGACCCTGCCGCTCGTTCGAAAGTAGAAGTGGCACTGACTTACCCAGGCCTTCACGCCATATGGGCACATCGCATCGCGCACGGATTATGGAAACGTAACATGAAACTGGTGGCCAAATTATTAGCCCAATTCAGTCGTTGGTTGACCGGGATTGAAATTCATCCGGGGGCGGTGCTTGGGGACCGCGTGTTCATCGATCACGGTTTCGGTGTCGTCATCGGTGAGACGGCGATTATCGGGAATGACGTCACTATCTATCAAGGCGTCACCCTGGGTGGAACGGGGAAAGAGAAAGGGAAGCGTCACCCGACAATCGGGAGTGACGTGCTTATTTCAGCGGGGGCGAAAGTACTTGGTAACATCACGGTCGGCGATTGCGTCAAAATCGGAGCGAGCTCGGTCGTATTGAACGATGTGCCGTCTGATTCGACCGTGGTCGGAATTCCAGGTCGTGTCGTCATCCGAAACGGTAAGCGTGTGAAGCAACATGATCTAGATCATCGTTTCCCAGATCCGGACCGCGAATGCCAAGAACGCTTAGAAGCGGCAGTGGATGAACTACAACAAAAATTAGCAACGCTTGAAAAGCGGATGGAGGAGAAGACACATGATTCAGCTGTACAACAGTCTCACGAATAAAAAAGAACCGTTTGTCCCGATTGTTCCGGGTAAAGTATCGATGTACGTATGCGGTCCGACCGTTTACAACTACATTCATGTCGGAAACGCCCGTCCGGCGATCGCCTTCGATACGGTTCGTCGCTACTTGACGTATCGTGGGTACGAGGTCAAATACGTCTTGAACTTCACAGACGTGGATGACAAGATCATTCGTACGGCGAATGAATTAGGAGAAGACACGGAGACGCTGACGAATCGCTATATCGAGGCGTATTTAGCAGATACAGGGGCACTTAACGTTCAACCGGCAGACGTGCATCCCCGTGTTACCGATACGATGGTAGAAATCATCGAATTCATTCGTCAATTAGAGACGGAAGGGTTCGCTTATGAATCAGAAGGAGACGTGTATTTCCGGACGAAGAAGTTTGAGACTTACGGAAAATTGAGTCAGCAATCGATTGAAGATTTGCGGGCCGGGTCACGTGTCGATGTCGGGGAGAAGAAAGAAGACCCGCTCGACTTCGTCTTATGGAAAGCGGCTAAACCGGATGAACCGTCATGGGATAGTCCGTGGGGCAAAGGACGTCCGGGCTGGCATATCGAATGCTCGGCGATGGCGAAAAAACATCTCGGGACAACAATTGATATTCACGCGGGCGGGCATGATTTGAAATTCCCACACCACGAGAACGAGATTGCTCAGTCAGAAGCTTGCAACCATGCGAAGTTCGCCAACTATTGGTTGCATAACGGCTTCATTAACATTGAAAATGAGAAGATGTCTAAGTCGCTCGGAAACTTCCTCCTCGTCCATGAGGCGTTGAAAGAAGTCGACCCGATGGTCCTGCGCTTCTTCATGTTGTCTGTGCATTATCGTCATCCGATCAACTATAGCCGAGAATTGATTGAACAAGCGGCGAACGGCTGGAGCCGAATCAAGGAAGCTTACCAAAATATTGAATATCGCTTGTCGGTAACAGCTGGACTTGGAGAGGCGAGCGAGTCGATGGAACGGAAGCTTGAATCCATCAAGGCGTCTTTCATCGAATCAATGGATGATGATATCAATACGGCCAACGCCGTGACCGTCCTCTTTGACTTGGCACGGGAAGCGAACATTTATGCGAAGGCCGATCATGTGGCAAAAGCGACGCTAGAACAGGTCCTGTCGCTATTTGATGAATTGACGGGTGTCCTCGGCTTGACGTTGGCAGAAGAAAAAGAACTATTGGATGCCGAGATCGACCAATTGATTCAAGAACGGAACGACGCACGGGCGGCACGTAATTTTGCCCGGGCTGACGAGATTCGTGATTTACTAAAAGAACAAAACATCCAACTCGAAGACACGGCCCAAGGGGTTCGGTGGAAGCGGTTATGATGCAACCGAAACAAATGAATGCCCTTGCGCTCGCCTACATGGGAGACGTGGTATACGAAATGGCTATACGGAGACGCCTGCTCGAGAAAGGATTGACGCGCCCGAATGACTTGCACCGGGGCGCGGTCCGCTACGTCAATGCACGGGCGCAGGCGAGCGTCGTGACATTTTGGTTAGAGACGGATGCGTTGACGGAAGAGGAACAGGCTGTCGTCAGACGTGGAAAGAATGCGAAATCAGGATCGGTTCCGAAACGGGTCGATGTGCACACGTATCGTTATTCCACGGCGTTTGAGGCACTGATTGGGTATATCTATTTGACAGAAAGAAGGGATCGTCTTGAAGAACTCATCAAACAAGCGTTCGAACGACTCGAAGCCGAGTCGACCGAAACGACATGACGGAAATCGGGGAGCGGAGAAACGAACGTTTGACCGCCCTCGTGGGGAACGACCAGATCGCGCGCGTCGCCAAAAGGCAGAACGCCCTGACTATAAGGAAGTCGATGTGATGGAGGAAGGGATTGACTTCCTTTACGGTCGTAACCCGGTACTCGAGGCACTGCGAAGTGGTCGTGATATGAATAAAGTATTCATTATGGAAGGTCAGCAAAAGGGACCACTCGCTCAAATCATCGCGATGGCGAACGAAGCATCGGTCCAAGTGTCATTCGTCCCAAAAACGAAACTTGAGAAGATGGCTGGCAGTGAACATCACCAAGGCGTCGTTGCGGCGGTTGCGGCTTATGAATACAAAACAGTCGAAGACATGTTCGCTCTCGCAGCTTCGAAAGAGGAGACACCGCTCTTCATTTTGCTAGATGAGCTCGAAGACCCGCACAATCTCGGTTCGATTTTACGGACCGCCGATGCCGTTGGCGCACATGGGGTCATCATTCCGAAACGTCGCTCGGTCGGTTTGACTCAAACGGTTGCCAAAGCCTCGACCGGGGCCATTGAGCATATTCCGGTGGCGCGTGTGACGAACTTGACACGGACACTTGAAGAGTTGAAGGAAAAAGGATTGTGGGTCGTCGGGACCGACGCGAAAGAAAGTCAGGACTATCGTCGATTGGATGGAAATATGCCACTCGTTGTGGTCATTGGAAGTGAGGGCAAGGGGATGAGCCGACTCGTGCGCGAATCGTGCGACTTCCTTGTTCATTTACCGATGGTCGGTCATGTCACGTCACTCAATGCATCTGTTGCAGCGGCGCTCCTCCTGTATGAGGTGCATCGCTCACGTCATCCATTGGCATGAGTATCCTGAAGCGCGAGCTCCTTCTTGTCGACGGATATAATATCATCGGCGCGTGGCCTCACTTGAGAAGGCTCCGCGATGTAGATTTTGAACAAGCACGGAATCTGTTGATTGAGGCGATGGCAGAATATCAGGCTGCGTCCGGCAAAGAGGTCACCATCGTGTTTGACGCCCACATGCGCTATGGTCGTGAATCCAAAGAGAAGCGGAGTCGGGTCGACGTTGTCTATACGAAAGAAAATGAGACAGCGGACGAATGGATTGAGCGGCGTGCCCATGAATTAGTGGATGACCGGCTCATTACATTATTCGTTGCGACGAACGATTTCACGGAGCAGTGGGTCATCTTTGGTCAAGGCGCATTGCGCGTCCCGGCAACGGAACTGTTGAAAGATTGGAAGCATGCGAAAACACTGATTGAGCAACAGCGCGTGTCGCTAGAGAAAGAACAAGCAAATCGGAAGACGATTGATATTCCACCACATATTCAAGCAAAGTTTGAAGAAATGCGACGTCGCAAATCAAAAGGTGATTGAAATCACGGACGAGTTCATGAAATGGACTCGTCTTTGTTTCGATTTTGACATTTTTTTGCAAAGGAATGTTGTATACTACTACATATATGAGTTACACAGTATTCAATTGACGGAATTTTTAGAAATTTGTTTGACGCATAGGAGTAGGGAGCCCTATAATGGGACACAACCTTACATTGTTCAGGATCAATCGCCGGGGGGTAACGAGCATGAACGGATGGCCGTACGAACAGTTTGAAAAAATGTCAGACGAAGAGTTGGTCTTATTGGCGCGCAACGAAGGGGATAGCGACGCGCTCGAATTTTTGATTGAACGATACCGGTATTTTGTGCGGGCGAAGGCACGTTCATACTTTTTGATTGGTGCAGATCACGAGGACATCGTCCAAGAGGGGATGATCGGCCTTTATAAAGGTGTGCGTGATTATAAAGACGAGCGACTTGCGTCATTCAAAAGCTTTGCCGAGATGTGCATCACCCGCCAGATGATCACGGCAATCAAGACGGCGACACGCCAAAAACATATTCCGCTCAATTCATATGTGTCACTCGATAAACCAATTTTTGATGAAGAGTCTGACCGGACGTTGCTCGATGTCATCTTGCCACCACATCCGACTGACCCACAAGAATTAATCGTGACACAGGAAGAACAGTCGTTCATGGAAGCGAAGATGGATGAGATCTTGAGTGACCTCGAACGGAAAGTCTTGCGTCTTTATTTAGACGGGCGCTCTTATCAAGAGATTTCAGATGACCTCGATCGTCATGTCAAATCGATCGATAATGCGTTACAGCGCGTGAAGAAGAAATTCGAGCGTCATGTCGACGTCCGGATGCTCACGAGCTAACCGATTATTGACCGCGTGCCTCCTATGTGATACTTTAAAAGCAGCGCCTTGTCCGTAGACGCCATTTACAGGAGGCGTTTTTTTTTCGCTCTTTTTTAAGAGAGAGTAGTCGAAAGGGGCGCTTATGAATGGCAAAGAAAGTAAGTCTCGCTTGCTCAGAATGCGGGTCTCGAGAGTACTCGACGACAAAAAAAGATGGCGTGTCGACACGGCTTGAAATGAAGAAGTTTTGTCGCCGCTGTAACGCGCATACGCTGCATCGGGAATCAAAGTAACGTAGATTGGCATTCAATGTAGGAGGAAGCTACCATGAACTTTTTGCGCGACGTATGGAAAGAGTTGAAGAAAACGAGTTGGCCGACTCGTAAAGAACTCACGAAATATACCATTACTGTCATCGCGACTGTTGTCGTGATTGGCCTGTTCGTGTTCGGCGTAGATACTGGGGTCAGTTATCTCGTCAATTTATTGATTAACTAAGGAAGAGGTGAAAGCCGTGGAGAAACAATGGTTTGTTGTCCAGACGTACTCAGGTTTTGAGAATAACGTCAAAGAAAACCTAGAACGTCGAATCGGTTCGATGAACATGGAAGATAAAATTTTCCGCGTCCTCGTCCCGACTGAAACGACGCAAGAAGAAGTCACATTGAAGAGTGGCGAGAAGAAAATCAAAGAACGTGAAGTCAAAAGTTTCCCGGGCTATGTGTTCGTAGAGATGGTCATGACTGACGATTCATGGTATGTTGTCCGCAACACGCCAAACGTCACCGGCTTCCTCGGTTCAACGGGTGGTGGGGCAAAACCAATCCCACTCCAACCGGAGGAAGTGACAAACGTCTTGTCACAAATGGGACTCATCGAGAAGAAAGATCGTTACAACTATGAACTCGGTGACCTTGTCCGCGTGAAAGAAGGCGCATTTGAGAACTTTGAAGGAACAATCGACGAGATTGAAGCCGACAAAGAGAAGCTCAAAGTCGTGGTCGACATGTTCGGTCGTGAAACAAAAATTGAGCTTGATTTCGAACAAGTTCAGAAAATTAACTAAACCCACTTGCTAATCCGTAAAACGGATGGTACAATCGAAAATGTTTGATGTTGTGCTTTATTTCGGTACAAACTCGACCTAATAGATTGAGTGGGAGGGCGCACAACGTCCAAGAAACCACATTTTAGACTTAAGGAGGTGTGTCTCGTGGCGAAAAAAGTTTCTAAACTCGTTAAACTTCAAATCCCAGCTGGTAAAGCAAACCCAGCTCCACCAGTAGGTCCAGCACTTGGTCAAGCAGGTGTTAACATCATGGGATTCTGTAAAGAGTTCAACGCTCGTACACAAGACCAAGCCGGATTGATTATTCCTGTAGTCATCACGGTATACGAAGATCGTTCGTTTACATTCATTACGAAAACTCCACCAGCTGCAGTTCTCTTGAAGAAAGCTGCTGGTATCGAGAGTGGTTCTGGTGAACCAAACCGTAAGAAAGTAGCAACGGTTAAGCGTGACAAAGTTCGCGAAATCGCTGAACTTAAAATGCCTGACCTTAACGCATCATCTGTAGAAACAGCGATGCTTATGGTTGAAGGTACTGCACGTAGTATGGGTATTGTAATCGAAGACTAATTGCTAGTCTCTGGGGTTGTCGGTGAATACTGCTCACCTTCAATCCCTTCATTATGTGGGAGGAAATTCCGCTAACCACAAGGAGGAAAAGATCATGGGTAAAAAACACCAAGAAGCAGCTAAGCTTGTTGACCGCACGAAGTCATACGACCTCGCTGAAGCTGTCGAGCTCGTTCAAAAAACAGCTACTGCTAAATTCGATGAAACAATCGAAGTTGCTGTCCGTCTCGGCGTAGATCCGAAGAAAGCAGACCAACAAATCCGTGGTGCCGTTGTACTTCCACACGGTACTGGTAAAACACAAAAAGTTCTCGTCTTCGCAAAAGGTGAGAAAGTGAAAGAAGCGGAAGCTGCTGGAGCAGACTACGTTGGCGACGCTGAGTACATCAACAAAATCCAACAAGGATGGTTCGACTTCGATGTAATCGTTGCGACACCTGACATGATGGGTGAGGTTGGTAAACTTGGTCGTGTTCTCGGACCTAAAGGCCTCATGCCTAACCCGAAAACAGGAACAGTTACTTTCGACGTAGAAAAAGCAATCGCGGATATCAAAGCTGGTAAAGTTGAATACCGTGTTGATAAAGCTGGTAACATCCACGTTCCAGTTGGTAAGAAATCATTTGAAGCATCTAAACTCTCTGAGAACATCGAGACAATTCTCGAAACACTCATGAAAGTGAAGCCTGCTACTGCAAAAGGAACTTACCTTAAAAACATCTCGCTTTCATCTACAATGGGTCCTGGGATCCGTGTAGCGACTGCAGATTTCCTTAAGTAATCTTGTTGAAATAAATTGTTGACAACGTGTGACACCGCTGATAAAGTAATACACGTTCAACCGAATATGTTGGATTACCGTAGACAGAAGGTGGACATCGGTCCGTAAACCCTTCCGAGGTGTCTTTGCTCGAACTTGAGCCTGTTGTCACAGGTTTACTTTCAAACAATTACGCCCTCGTATGTCTTCATACGAGGGATTTCTTTTGGAGAGCAGCCTCTCGTCCGGTATAAGAATTGACTAGGAGGTGCAAACACATGGCAAACGAAAAAATCGTAGCTCAGAAATCGGCACTCGTCGATGAAATCGCTGAGAAAATGCAAGCGAGCGTTGGAACAGTTGTTGTTGACTACCGTGGACTTACAGTTGAAGAAGTGACTACACTCCGTAAATCACTCCGTGACGCTGGAATCGAGTTCAAAGTTTACAAGAACGGTCTTCTTCGCCGCGCAGCTACTCAGTCGAACTTCGAAGGTCTTGACGAAGTCTTCACTGGTCCTACAGCAATCGCCTTCTCTAAAGAAGACGTTATTGCTCCAGCGAAGATCTTGAACGACTTCTCGAAAGAGCACAAAGCGCTCGAACTTAAAGGCGGAATCATCGAAGGTAAAGTTTCTTCACTCGAAGAAATCAAAGCCCTTGCAGAACTTCCATCACGCGATGGTCTTCTCTCGATGCTTCTCAGCGTACTTCAAGCTCCAATCCGTGGGCTCGCAGTCGCAACAAATGCAATCGCAGAACAAAAAGAAGAGCAATCAGCTTAATTTTTGTCGCGTAGCGTAACTCAAAAAAACTTTTTCACAACATCAAAGGAGGAAAACCATAATGGCTTTCAACAAAGAGCAATTCATCGAAGACCTCAAATCAATGACGGTTCTCGAACTTAACGAACTCGTAAAAACAATCGAAGAAGAATTCGGCGTATCAGCAGCAGCTCCAGTAGCAGTTGCAGGTGCTGGCGCAGGCGCAGCAGCTGAAGAGAAAACTGAATTCGACGTAATCCTCACAAACGCTGGCGCTGGTAAAATCAACGTCATCAAAGCTGTTCGTGAAATCACAGGTCTCGGTCTTAAAGAAGCAAAAGCACTCGTTGACGGAACTCCAGCTCCAGTCAAAGAAGGCGTTTCTAAAGAAGACGCTGACGCAATCAAAGCTAAGCTTGAAGAAGCTGGCGCATCTGTTGAAGTTAAGTAATTCTACTTCACAACCTATAGAAGCTCGCCATGGCGAGCTTCTTTTATTTCCTTGAAGAATGGGTTAGGAGGTTCAACGCATGGGAGATCATTACTATACGAACGATCCACGTTCGGAAAGTGCCCCGGAGACATGGACGTACGAGTTGCGAGGGAAACAGTATCATTTCACTTCGGACCGCGGTGTGTTCTCGAAAGGGTCGGTCGATTTTGGGTCACGTCTTTTAATTGAAACGTTTGAGATGCCTGATGTGTCGGGACGTATTTTAGATGTAGGCTGCGGCTATGGTCCGATGGGGATCTCGCTTGCCGATGCCTCTGGGCGTGAGGCCTTGCTCATTGATGTGAATGAGCGTGCGCTGGCGCTCTCTGAGCAAAACGCCGCCCGTAATGGAGTGACGGTCGAAACACGGCTTTCTCACGCGTATGACGCGGTGGGGGGAGAACGGTTTGCCGCCATTGTCACCAATCCGCCGATTCGTGCGGGGAAACAAGTCGTCCATACGATCTTGCGTGAAGCACATACGCACCTCGTCGATGGAGGAGCAATCTATGTCGTCATTCAAAAGAAACAAGGAGCACCTTCTGCTAAAAAGTTATTAGAAGAGGTGTTTGGTCAAGTTGAAACGATCGCGAAAGAAAAAGGTTACTTTATTTTCCGAGCAATTCGGTCTTGACAAACGGTGAAGTCTTGTTGACTCGCTATAACGTATATGCTAACATTATAAAATGCCATTGGAATGGAATTCGCTTGAAACTGCCGTGTCTGCCGCTTTTTAGAGACGGAAAACGAGCGACATTCAATGACAATGTTCGATTATTACGCCCGAAAAATTCGCTAAAGAATTGGGGGTCTGAGAGGTGAATCAGTTGACTGGTCAACTTGTTCAGTACGGTCGTCACCGTCAGAGAAGAAGCTTTGCCCGTATCAGTGAGGTATTAGAGCTTCCGAATTTGATTGAAATTCAAACTGCTTCTTATGAGTGGTTCTTGCGTGAAGGATTGAAGGAAATGTTCACAGACATTTCACCGATTTCCGACTTCACAGGAAACCTCGTATTGGAGTTCATCGATTACTCGCTCAGTGAGCCGAAGTATTCTATCGATGAATCGAAGGAGCGCGACGTTACTTATTCTGCGCCACTTCGCGTAAAAGTGCGTCTCCAAAACAAAGAGACAGGTGAGCTCAAAGAACAAGAAGTGTTCATGGGGGATTTCCCGCTCATGACAGAATCGGGAACGTTTATCATCAATGGTGCAGAACGCGTCATCGTTTCCCAGCTTGTCCGTTCACCGAGCGTGTACTATAACGCTAAACTCGATAAAAACGGTAAACGTGGATTTGGCGCAACTGTCATCCCGAACCGTGGTGCTTGGCTCGAACTCGAGACAGATGCCAAAGATATCGTTTATGTTCGTATCGACCGTACCCGTAAAATTCCGGTAACGGTGTTGTTGCGTGCCCTCGGATTCGGTACGGACCAAGAAATTATCGACCTTCTCGGGGATGACGAATACCTTCGTAACACCCTTGAAAAAGATAATACGGAGTCTACAGAGAAAGCGTTGATCGAGATTTATGAGCGTCTCCGCCCTGGTGAACCACCAACGGTAGAAAATGCGAAATCTCTTCTCGTATCACGTTTCTTCGACCCGAAACGTTACGACTTAGCGAACGTCGGTCGCTATAAGATGAACAAAAAACTTCATCTTAAGAACCGTTTGTTCGGTCAAAAATTAGCGGAAACGCTCGTGGACCCGGAAACAGGCGAAGTACTCGCCGAAGCTGGAACAATCCTCGACCGCCGCAACTTAGATCGTATCCTCCCGCACTTGGAGAATGGCCTTGGCTATATCGACGCGGAACCAACTGGTGGTGTCGCTGAAGGTGAGCCATTCGGTCTTCAGTCAATCAAAGTCATCTCACCGGATGACCCAGATGGAGAGCGTATCTTGAACATCATCGGAAATGGCAATATCGATCGCAGCGTAAAACATATTACGCCAGCCGATATTATCGCTTCAATCAACTACTTCTTCAACTTACTTCACGAAGTCGGAACAACAGATGACATCGACCACTTAGGAAACCGTCGTCTTCGTTCAGTCGGAGAACTTCTCCAAAACCAATTCCGGATCGGGCTTTCCCGTATGGAACGTGTCGTAAAAGAACGTATGTCGATTCAAGATCAAAATGCGATCACACCACAGGCGCTCATCAACATCCGCCCGGTTATCGCATCACTTAAAGAGTTCTTCGGTAGCTCGCAATTGTCACAGTTCATGGACCAAACGAACCCGCTCGCAGAGCTCACGCACAAGCGTCGTCTCTCTGCACTTGGACCGGGTGGTTTGACACGTGAGCGTGCTGGTTTCGAAGTTCGAGACGTTCACTATTCGCACTACGGTCGGATGTGTCCAATCGAAACACCAGAGGGGCCGAACATCGGACTCATCAACTCACTCTCGTCTTATGCGAAAGTGAACGAGTACGGTTTCATCGAAGCACCATACCGTCGTGTTGACCCAGAAACAGGTCTTGTCACTGGCGATATTCAATATATGACGGCTGATGAGGAAGACCTCTATGTCGTCGCACAGGCAAACATGCCGCTCACAGAAGATGGCCACTTTGCAGACGAACAAGTTCTTTGCCGTTTCCGCGGACAAAACTTGTCAGTCGAGCCAAGCCGAGTGGACTACATGGACGTTTCGCCGAAACAGGTTGTTTCTGCCGCAACGGCATGTATCCCGTTCCTCGAGAACGATGACTCGAACCGTGCCCTCATGGGAGCGAACATGCAACGTCAAGCAGTACCACTCCTTCAACCGGATTCACCGATTGTCGGTACCGGCATGGAGTACGTATCTGCGAAAGACTCTGGGGCAGCTATTGTTGCGAAATACCCAGGTGTCGTCGAACGCGTCACAGCGCGTGAAATCTTGATCCGTCGCACGTCTGACGTGAACGGTTCTGAGGTTTCAGGTGACCTTGACCGTTACAAACTTCAAAAATATGTCCGTTCGAACCAAGGGACATGCTATAACCAAAAACCAATCATCGCAGCTGGTGACCGTGTCGAAAAAGGAGAAATCCTTGCAGACGGTCCATCGATGGATATGGGTGAGCTCGCGCTCGGCCGTAACGTCGTCGTTGCCTTCATGACATGGGATGGTTACAACTATGAGGATGCGATCATCATGAGTGAGCGTCTCGTGAAAGATGACGTGTACACGTCGATTCATATCGAAGAGTACGAGTCAGAGTCACGCGACACGAAACTCGGACCAGAGGAAATCACACGTGATATTCCAAACGTCGGAGATGACGCACTTCGTAACTTGGACGATCGTGGAATTATCCGCATCGGAGCTGAAGTCAAGGATGGCGACATCCTCGTCGGTAAAGTAACACCTAAGGGCGTTACAGAATTGACGGCGGAAGAGCGTCTCTTGCACGCAATCTTCGGTGAGAAGGCACGTGAAGTACGTGATACGTCACTTCGTGTACCAAACGGTGGAGACGGAATCATCTTGGATGTCAAAGTGTTCGACCGTGAAAACGGTGACGAGTTGTCTCCAGGCGTCAACCAAATGGTACGTGTCTATATCGTTCAAAAACGTAAGATTCACGAAGGGGATAAGATGGCGGGACGTCACGGTAACAAAGGTGTTATCTCGCGAATCCTCCCTGAAGAAGATATGCCATACATGCCAGACGGTACACCGGTTGACATCATGCTCAACCCGCTTGGGGTACCATCTCGTATGAACATCGGTCAGGTACTTGAGCTCCACCTTGGTATGGCGGCGAAGAAGCTCGGTATCAAAGTGGCAACACCTGTATTCGATGGAGCGCGTGAGGAAGACGTATGGGCAACGATTGAAGAGGCTGGTATGGATAAAGATGCGAAAACGCGTCTCTATGACGGTCGTACGGGTGAACCGTTCGATAACCGCGTCTCGGTCGGTGTCATGTACATGATCAAACTCGCGCACATGGTTGATGACAAACTTCACGCTCGTTCGACAGGACCATACTCACTCGTTACGCAACAACCGCTCGGTGGTAAAGCACAGTTCGGTGGTCAGCGCTTCGGGGAGATGGAAGTTTGGGCTCTTGAAGCGTACGGTGCAGCCTACACGCTCCAAGAAATCTTGACAATCAAGTCGGATGACACGGTCGGTCGTGTGAAAGCATATGAGGCCATCGTGAAAGGCGAGAGCGTTCCGAAAGCGGGCGTTCCTGAATCATTCCGCGTCTTGATCAAAGAGCTTCAAGCGCTCGGTATGGAAGTCAAGATGATGTCAGCGGATGATGAAGAAGTCGAAATGAAAGATGAAGATGACGACAACATCCCGAACGCAACATCGGCGTTAGAACAAGTCGTTCAACCGACTGTTACGGAAGAGGAATAAGGCGAAAAGGGAGGTCGGCCCCTTGGTAGATGTTAATCGATTTGAATATATGAAAATCGGCTTGGCTTCATCAGAGAAGATCCGTTCGTGGTCTTACGGTGAAGTCAAAAAGCCGGAAACGATCAACTATCGTACACTTAAACCAGAGAAGGACGGATTATTCTGTGAACGAATCTTCGGTCCTACGAAAGACTGGGAATGTTACTGTGGGAAATACAAACGTATCCGTTATAAAGGAGTCATTTGTGACCGCTGTGGCGTTGAAGTGACGAAAGCGAAAGTGCGTCGCGAGCGAATGGGCCATATCGAGCTCGCGGCACCAGTTTCGCACATCTGGTACTTCAAAGGGATTCCAAGCCGCATGGGGCTTGTTCTCGACATGTCACCACGTGCGCTTGAAGAAGTCATTTACTTCGCATCTTACGTGGTCACAGAGCCAGGTGATACTCCGCTTGAGAAGAAACAACTTCTCTCGGAAAAAGAATTCCGTCTCTATCGTGAAAAATACGGTAGCGACTTCAAAGCAGACATGGGTGCTGAAGCCATCCGTACACTTCTTCAAGACGTTAATCTTGAAAAAGAAGTAGGCGAGCTTCGTGAAGAGTTGAAAACAGTCCAAGGTCAACGTCGTACACGTGCGATTAAGCGCTTGGAAGTTCTCGATGCATTCTTCACTTCAGGAAACAATCCAGACTGGATGATCCTTGAAGTACTTCCTGTCATCCCACCAGAGCTTCGTCCGATGGTACAGCTTGATGGTGGACGCTTTGCGACATCTGACTTGAACGATTTGTATCGTCGAGTCATCAACCGGAACAACCGTCTCAAACGTTTGCTCGACCTCGGCGCGCCGAACATCATCGTGCAAAACGAGAAGCGTATGCTTCAAGAAGCGGTTGACGCCCTCATCGACAACGGTCGTCGTGGTCGTCCGGTAACAGGTCCTGGTAACCGTCCGCTTAAATCACTTTCACACATGTTGAAAGGGAAACAAGGTCGTTTCCGTCAAAACCTTCTCGGTAAACGGGTCGACTATTCAGGACGTTCGGTTATCGTCGTAGGTCCGAACTTGAAGATGTATCAGTGTGGTCTTCCAAAAGAGATGGCGCTTGAACTCTTCAAACCGTTCGTGATGAAAGAGCTTGTCGGTCGCGGCATCGCTTCAAACATCAAGAACGCCAAACGCAAAATCGAGAAGATGCAACCTGAAATCTGGGGCGTCCTTGAAGAAGTCATTCGTGAGCATCCGGTCCTCTTGAACCGTGCCCCGACACTTCACCGCCTTGGTATTCAAGCATTCGAACCGATTCTTGTTGAAGGTCGTGCGATTCGCCTTCACCCACTCGTATGTACGGCATACAACGCCGACTTCGATGGTGACCAAATGGCCGTCCACGTTCCGCTCTCTGCAGAAGCACAAGCGGAAGCACGTCTTCTCATGCTCGCTGCGCAGAACATCTTGAACCCGAAAGACGGAAAACCAGTTGTTACACCATCGCAGGATATGGTCCTCGGTAACTACTACATCTCACTCGAACGTGAAGATGCCGTCGGTCAAGGGAAAGTGTTCTCGAACGTCAACGAAGCGTTGATTGCTTACCAAAACGGTTATGTCCACTTGCACTCGCGTGTGGCACTTCCGGCACGTACGCTCAACAACCCGACGTTCACAGACGAACAGAACGAGAAATTGCTCATTACGACAGTTGGTAAGATGATCTTCAACGAAATCTTGCCAAATACGTTCCCATACTTGAACGAGCCGACGATGGAAAACTTACAGGAAGCAACGCCTGATAAGTACTTCATCGACAAAGGGGCGAACGTTGCGGAAGAAATCGCATCACGTCCAATCATCGACCCGTTCAAAAAAGGGTTCCTTGGAAAAGTCATCGCGGAAGTGTTCCAGAAGTTTGAAACGACGGAAACAAGCCGCATGCTTGACCGGATGAAAGATCTTGGCTTCAAGCACTCGACAAAAGCGGGTGTGACGGTTGGGATTGCCGATATCATCGTACTTCCGGATAAACAGGAAATCCTTGATGAAGCACAAAAACAAGTCGACCAAATCATGAAGTCGTTCCGTCGTGGTCTCATCACTGAAGATGAGCGTTACGAGCGCGTTGTCCGTGCTTGGAACGAAGCGAAGGATGAAATTCAATCTCGATTGATGAAATCCCTCAACCGCCTGAACCCAATCTTCATGATGTCTGACTCAGGTGCCCGTGGTAACGCATCGAACTTTACGCAGCTTGCGGGTATGCGTGGTTTGATGGCCGCTCCATCTGGTCGCATCATCGAACTTCCAATCAAATCGTCATTCCGTGAAGGTCTGACGGTTCAAGAGTACTTCATCTCGACTCACGGGGCTCGTAAAGGTCTTGCCGATACAGCCTTGAAGACAGCCGATTCAGGTTACTTGACGCGTCGTCTCGTTGACGTAGCGCAAGATGTCATCATCCGTGAAGAGGATTGTGGAACAGACCGCGGAATCCGTGTTTCTGCACTCCGCGAAGGTACGGAAGAAATCGAAAGCTTGTACGACCGTCTCGTCGGACGTACATCGTTTGAAACGGTCACACACCCTGAAACGGGCGAAGTGTTGATCGATAAGAACGAATTGATCACAGAAGACATCGCGCGCATCATTGTAGATGCGGGTGTTGAAAAAGTTGAAATCCGTACAGCCTTCACATGTAACACGTCACACGGCGTATGTAAGAAGTGTTACGGACGCAACTTGGCAACTGGATCAAATGTTGAAGTCGGGGAAGCCGTCGGTATCATTGCCGCACAATCAATCGGTGAGCCAGGAACGCAGCTTACAATGCGTACCTTCCACACAGGTGGGGTTGCCGGAGACGATATCACACAAGGTCTTCCACGTATCCAAGAGGTATTCGAAGCCCGTAACCCGAAAGGTCAAGCGGTCATCTCGGAAATCTCTGGTACGGTCATCGACTTCACAGAATCGCGTGACAAGCGTGAACTCACGGTCGAAGGATTCAGTGAGACTCGTTCATACACGATTCCTTTCGGAGCGCGTCTCCGCGTTCAAATCGGCGACACAGTAGAAGCCGGTGAAGTCTTCACGGAAGGTTCGATCGATCCGAAAGAATTGCTCGCCGTCCGTGGTGTATCTGGTGTTCAGAACTATCTTCTTCAAGAAGTTCAAAAAGTTTACCGGATGCAAGGGGTAGAAATCGGTGATAAGCACGTTGAGGTCATGGTTCGCCAAATGCTTCGCCGTGTCAAAGTTATCGAATCAGGTGACACACCGCTTCTCCCTGGATCACTCGTCGACATCAGCGTCTTCAAAGAAGCGTGTAAAGATGCGATTCGTGATGGAAAACACCCAGCGACTGCGAAACCAGTCCTTCTCGGAATCACGAAAGCTTCACTTGAGACAGATTCGTTCCTCTCAGCGGCTTCGTTCCAAGAAACGACTCGCGTCTTGACAGATGCAGCAATCAAAGGGAAACGTGACTATCTCCTCGGACTCAAAGAGAACGTCATCATCGGTAAACTCGTTCCAGCTGGTACTGGAATGGCCGTCTACCGTGATGTGGAACTCAAAGAAGATGAGGCGCCAGTTGCGCTCGAAGATACAACAGTCGAGTAAAATACGTCTTGACAGCGCAGGTTGGCGGTGCTACTATGATTTAGTGCCGCCAATCGGTTGTTGTCGATGACAACGATGTCCAGCAGTCGGCAAGCTACTTGGACGTCCATCCGAACTTTCTACGGGAAGGTTTGGCTGCTACAATTGCCACTTTCAAGGTATAACTCACGTTTTTGCGAGGTCATGGAATGCCTACGCCTCGTAAAAACGTTTCGTTATGACCTTAAATGAACCACCCGGGTCGGTGGGACTAGAAAATAGCAACATTCAGGAAGGGAGGATCTTCAAAGATGCCTACTATTAACCAGTTAGTCCGTAAAGGACGTAAATCGAAAGTCGTGAAATCTGACTCTCCAGCACTTAACAAAGGTTACAACAGTTTCATCAAGTCACAAACAAACGTGAGCTCACCA
>NZ_JADHZG010000006.1:27322-44240 GCF_027161185.1 Exiguobacterium sp. KJ 601
ACTGCAGGTGTTGATGGACGTATGCAAGGCCGTTCTAAATACGGTACGAAACGTCCGAAAGCTGCGAAGAAGTAATTCTCGCAAACTAAACTACAATTGAAATTTTGAAAGGAGGGTACTCGGATGCGTAAAAACCGTGCAGAACGTCGTGACGTTATCGCAGATCCGATCTACAACTCGAAATTGGTAACTCGCCTCATTAACCGTGTCATGTTAGACGGTAAAAAAGGTACAGCTCAAACTATCATTTACAACGCATTTGGCATCATCGCTGAACGCTCAGGCAAAGAGCCTATGGAAGTGTTCGAAGAAGCAATGAACAACATCATGCCTGTACTTGAAGTTAAAGCACGCCGTGTAGGTGGAGCTAACTACCAAGTTCCTGTAGAAGTTCGTCCAGAGCGCCGTACAACACTTGGTCTTCGTTACCTCGTGAACTACGCTCGTCTCCGCAACGAAAAAACGATGGAGCAACGTATCGCGAACGAAATCATGGATGCAGCCAACAACACTGGTGCATCTGTTAAGAAACGCGAAGACATGCATAAGATGGCAGAAGCTAACAAAGCGTTTGCTCACTATCGTTGGTAATTTAATCGTAAAGTCCACTCCGCCAAGCATGGCTTAACGGAGTGGCTTTCGGGTATAATCATATCGTGTGCGCGCACACGAAAATCAAACATGCGGAAGGAGAATACCCAGTATGGCAAGAGAATTCTCCCTAAAGAATACTCGTAACATCGGGATCATGGCTCACATCGATGCCGGTAAAACGACAACAACTGAACGTATTCTTTATTACACAGGTCGTATCCATAAAATTGGTGAAACGCACGAAGGTGCTTCACAAATGGACTGGATGGAGCAGGAGCAAGAGCGTGGAATCACAATCACTTCGGCTGCGACAACTGCACAGTGGAATGGCCACCGTGTAAACATCATCGATACACCTGGACACGTAGACTTCACTGTAGAAGTTGAACGTTCACTCCGTGTACTTGATGGTGCGGTTGCTGTACTTGACGCTCAGTCAGGTGTAGAACCACAAACAGAAACTGTATGGCGTCAAGCGACGACATATGGTGTACCACGTGTCGTATTCGTCAACAAGATGGATAAAATCGGCGCAGACTTCTTGTACTCTGTGAAGACGCTCCACGATCGTCTTCAAGCGAACGCTTACGCGATCCAACTCCCAATCGGAGCAGAGGACGATTTCAAAGGGATCATCGATCTCGTTGAAATGAAGACTTACATGTACAACAACGACCTCGGTACTGACATCGAAGTAATAGACGGCTTCCCAGCTGACATGGCTGACCAAGCTGAAGAACTTCGTGGTCAATTGATCGAAGGTGTTGCTGACTTCAACGAAGAGTTGATGATGAAGTACCTTGAAGGTGAAGAGATTTCAATCGATGAATTGAAAGCTGCAATCCGTCAAGCGACACTTAGCGTTGAATTCTACCCTGTACTCGTTGGTTCTGCCTTCAAAAACAAAGGTGTTCAGCTCATGCTTAACGCCGTTGTTGATTACCTCCCATCACCAGTTGATGTAGAGTCAATCAAAGGGATCAACCTCGATACAGAAGAAGAAATCACGCGTGAGCCTTCTGATGAAGCTCCATTCTCAGCACTTGCGTTCAAAGTTATGACTGACCCTTACGTCGGTAAATTGACGTTCTTCCGCGTGTACTCTGGTACAGCTGAAGCAGGATCATACGTGAAGAACTCGACTAAAGGGAAGCGTGAGCGTCTCGGTCGTATCCTTCAAATGCACGCAAACAGCCGTGAAGAGATTCCAATGGTATTCGCTGGTGACATCGCCGCTGCTGTTGGTTTCAAAGACACGACTACTGGTGACACGCTTTGCTCTGAGAAAGATAACATCGTTCTCGAGTCAATGACGTTCCCAGAACCAGTTATCTCGGTTGCAATCGAGCCTAAATCGAAAGCAGACCAAGATAAGATGGGTCAAGCTCTTGCGAAACTCGCAGAAGAAGATCCAACATTCCGCACTGAAACAAACCCTGAGACTGGTCAAACGATCATCTCTGGTATGGGTGAGCTTCACCTTGACATCCTCGTTGACCGTATGCGTCGCGAATTCAAAGTAGAAGCTAACGTTGGTGCACCACAAGTTGCTTACCGTGAAACAATCCGTGGCGCTGCGAAGATCGATTCGAAATTCGTTCGTCAGTCTGGTGGACGCGGTCAGTACGGTCACGTTGTCGTAGAATTCGAGCCGAACGAAGAAGGCGCTGGATTCGAGTTCGAGAACAAGATCGTCGGTGGTGTTGTACCACGTGAATACGTCCCTGCTGTTCAAAACGGGATTGAAGAAGCTCTCGAAAACGGTATCCTCGCTGGTTACCCAGTAGTAGACGTTAAAGCTCGTCTCGTATTCGGTTCGTACCACGATGTCGACTCGAACGAGATGGCGTTTAAAGTTGCTGCTTCGATGGCGGTTAAACAACTTAAGGACCAAGCGAAAGCTGTTATCCTTGAGCCAATGATGCGTGTTGAAGTTGTTATCCCAGAAGAATACATGGGTGACATCATGGGTGACGTCACGTCACGCCGTGGACGCGTAGAAGGTATGGAAGCTCGCGGTAACGCACAAGTCGTTAAAGCGATGATTCCACTTTCAGAAATGTTCGGTTACGCAACATCACTTCGTTCACGTACACAAGGACGCGGAACGTACTCGATGCACTTCGATCACTACGAAGAAGTACCGAAATCAATCGCTGAAGAAATCGTCAAAAAAGCGAACGGCTAATAACGGTTGTATCGCTAGATTGATTGTTGTAAGCTAAGGAGGACGTATGTTAAAAGTAGCCTACGTCTTCCTAGTTAAATAAAACTAATCGTTTAATAGAGGAGGAATCTAGAATGGGTAAAGAAAAATTCGACCGTTCTAAGCCGCACGTTAACGTTGGTACAATTGGCCACGTTGACCACGGTAAAACAACTTTGACTGCAGCAATCTCTGCTGTACTTTCACGTGCACAAGGTAAAACAGCTACTAAGTTCGACCAAATCGATGGTGCTCCAGAAGAGCGCGAACGCGGTATCACAATCGCAACAGCTCACATCGAGTACGAAACTGACAAGCGTCACTACGCACACGTTGACTGCCCAGGACACGCTGACTATGTTAAAAACATGATCACTGGTGCTGCTCAAATGGACGGCGCGATCCTCGTTGTATCTGCAACAGATGGCCCAATGCCACAAACACGTGAGCACATCCTTCTTTCACGTCAAGTAGGTGTTCCTTACATCGTAGTATTCATGAACAAAGTTGACATGGTAGACGACGAAGAGCTTCTCGAACTCGTTGAAATGGAAATCCGTGAACTTCTTTCTGAATACGACTTCCCAGGCGACGACCTCCCTGTAATCAAAGGTTCTGCACTTGGCGCACTTAACGGTGAAGCTCAGTGGGAAGAAAAAGTTATGGAACTCATGAACGCTGTTGATGAGTACATCCCAGAACCAGTTCGTGACACTGAAAAAGACTTCATGATGCCTGTTGAGGACGTATTCTCAATCACTGGTCGTGGTACTGTAGCGACTGGTCGTGTTGAGCGTGGTGTTCTCCGCGTCAACGACGAGATCGAAATCGTTGGTCTTACAGAAGAAACGAAGAAAACTGTATGTACTGGTGTAGAGATGTTCCGTAAGCTTCTTGACTATGCTGAAGCTGGCGACAACATCGGTGCACTTCTCCGTGGTGTATCACGTGACGACATCGAGCGTGGACAAGTACTTGCTAAGCCAGGTTCAATCACACCACACTCTAAATTCAAAGCATCAATCTACGTTCTTTCTAAAGAAGAGGGTGGCCGTCACACGCCATTCTTCGCGAACTACCGTCCGCAGTTCTACTTCCGTACAACTGACGTAACAGGTATCGTTCACCTTCCAGAAGGTACTGAAATGGTAATGCCAGGAGACAACATCGAGTTGACGATCGAATTGATTTCTACAATCGCGATCGAAGACGGTACACGTTTCTCTATCCGTGAGGGTGGCCGTACTGTAGGTGCTGGTTCAGTAACAGAAATCATCGAGTAATCGATTGATTCAACTGAACAACATTAAGCAGTCCGCAATATGCGGGCTGCTTTTTTGTGTTTCCATCACAACATGGTAAGATGAGGCATACGAGAAAGGAGTGGCGTCATGCTGAAGCAACTAGAGACTATTTGTCGCTTGAATGGGATTGAGTATCGCATTGGCGGTTCTGAGCTGTTAAAGCATCATGGCATCGTCGAGGTAACGAATGACATCGATGTTTTTGTTGAACCGGACCAGTTTGAAAAAATCGATCGCGTACTTAGTCGTGCTGGGGAGAAGAAACCATCAGATCCTCACGACGCATACGTAACGACCTACTTTGGAGAGTATATATTCGAGGGAACAGATGTGGACGTCATGTCTAGTTTCCGAATGAAGTGTACCGACGGAATCTATACGCATCCTTTCATTGAACCAGATGGACAATGGATGCACCTAGAAGAGTGGGTCGTCCTTTACACGGTCATCGGACGAGAGGATAAATTAGCGTCATTGCTCCGCTATTTCAAGACGCACAGTGTTAATGAAGGAATTGTTCAAGACTGTTTAAAACGAGCGCCACAATCGGTCATAGAAGGGGTGACAGAGCTTTTTGGAGAGGTGATGAAACGCTAGGTCGAGTTGACATGGGAGTTCGTTTGAAAAATAGTTCAATAAAAGAATGAATTTTTGCTTGCAAAAGCTCGCGAATCTTGTTACATTAGGGAACGTTGAGCAACTCATCAGACAACCAGCAACTTCAAAAATCTAATCTTGCATTCCATGACCAGATTAGATATAATGATTAAGTGTTTGTGCGAGTGGTGAGAGACTTTACAGCAGAAAACGGGTCCAATCGTTGATTTGCAATGATCGGATGCCTCTGCTGACACAAGCACGCTGCGTTGAAGCGGGAGGTTATGACACGCCAGGCAGCATTGCCATGGCCGGTGTGGAAATTTCCGCGGAGAATTGTCTATTTTTAAAGTAGGCGACAAAGGAGGGAAACAAACATGGCAAATGAAAAAATTCGTATTCGTTTAAAAGCATATGACCATCGCGTTCTCGATCAATCAGCTGAGAAGATCGTTGACACTGCGAAGCGTTCAGGTGCAAAGGTATCGGGTCCAATCCCGCTCCCAACTGAAAAATCGGTTTACACGATTCTTCGTGCGGTTCACAAGTACAAAGATGCTCGTGAGCAGTTCGAAATGCGTACACACAAACGCTTGATCGACATCGTAAACCCAACACCGAAAACAGTCGATTCGCTTATGCGTCTCGAGTTACCATCAGGTGTAGACATCGAAATCAAACTTTAATTCTTCATATAGTAGATACTAGCCAGAAGAGACAATTAATTATTAACAGGAGGTGTATCTCATGGCTAAAGGAATCTTAGGAACAAAACTTGGTATGACTCAAATCTTCAACGAAGCAGGCGAAGTTGTACCAGTAACAGTAGTTGCTGTAGAAGGTAACGTCGTTCTTCAACTTAAAACAGTTGACACAGACGGTTACGAAGCAGTTCAACTTGGTTTCGGAGACATCAAAGAATCACGTCAAAACAAACCATCAAAAGGTCACGCTGCGAAAGCAAACGCGACACCTAAGCGCTTCATCAAAGAAGTTCGTACTTCAGTAGAAGGATACGAAATCGGTCAAGAGATTAAGGCAGACATTTTCGCTGCAGGTGAATTAGTAGACGTAACAGGTACATCGAAAGGTAAAGGATTCCAAGGTGCGATCAAGCGTCACGGACAATCACGTGGACCAATGGCTCACGGTTCGCGCTACCACCGTCGTCCTGGTTCGATGGGTCCTGTCGCTCCTAACCGCGTATTTAAAGGGAAACTTCTTCCTGGTCAAATGGGTGGAGAGCGTAAAACAATTCAAAACCTTGAAGTCGTTAAAGTTGATGTGGAACGTGGCCTTCTCCTCGTGAAAGGTGCTATCCCAGGCGCTCGTAAATCGAACGTCATCATCAAATCAGCGGTCAAAGGTAACTAATTAACTGCACGGAAAGGAGGAATTACGAATGCCTAAAGTAGCTTTGCTTAACCAAACAGGTTCACAAGTTGGCGAAATCGAATTGGCAGAAGCCATCTTCGGAATCGAGCCAAACGAATCAGTACTTTACGACGCAATCGTCATGCAACAAGCATCACGCCGTCAAGGTACTCACGATACGAAAGGTCGCTCGGAAGTACGCGGTGGCGGCCGTAAACCATGGAAACAAAAGGGAACTGGTCGTGCGCGCCAAGGTTCTATCCGCTCACCACAATGGGTTGGTGGTGGTACAGTCTTCGGTCCAACACCACGTTCATACTCTTACAAACTTCCTAAGAAGGTTCGTCGTTTAGCACTTCTCTCGGCTCTTTCGTCGAAAGTACAAAACAACGAAATCATCGTCCTCGAAGGCCTTGCTTTCGATGCACCAAAAACAAAAGATATGGCTGCTGTACTCAACAGCTTATCAGTAGAACGTAAGGCTCTTGTAGTCACAGCGGACTACAATGAGACTATCGCTCTCGCAGCTCGTAACATCCCAGGAGTGACTGTGATCGACGCAGCAGGCGTAAACGTTCTTGACCTCGTTGCTAACGACAAAGTCATCTTCACTAAAGATGCGGTTGCGAAGGTAGAGGAGGTGCTTGCATAATGGCTCAAGCATACGATATCATCAAACGTCCGATCATCACTGAGCGTTCAGTTAGCCTCATGGAAGCTAACAAATACGTTTTCGAAATCGACGTAAAAGCGACTAAATCGCAAGTGAAACACGCTATCGAAACAATCTTCAACGTGAAAGTTGCTTCGGTAAACACAATGAACTACAAACCGAAAGCGAAACGTGTCGGTCGTCACTCTGGTTACACAGCTCGTCGTAAAAAAGCGATCGTAACCCTTGCTGAAGGCAACACAATCGACTTCCTCGGTTAATTAACTACCTTAGAAGAAAAGGAGGGAATCCTCGATGGCAATCAAAAAGTTTAAGCCGACCACTAACGGTCGTCGTAACATGACATCTCTCGACTTTGCAGAGATCACAACGAATCGCCCTGAAAAATCGTTAACTGAAAAGCTTTCGAAAAAAGGCGGACGTAACAACCAAGGTCGCTTGACTGTTCGTCACCAAGGTGGCGGTCACAAGCGTAAATACCGTATCATCGATTTCAAACGTAACAAAGATGGCGTTGCAGGACGCGTAGCAACGATCGAATACGATCCAAACCGTTCAGCAAACATCGCACTCATCAACTATGTAGATGGTGAGAAACGTTACATCCTCGCTCCTAAGGGCATCAAAGTAGGCATGGAAATCATGTCTGGTCCTGAAGCGGATATCAAAGTGGGGAACGCTCTTCCACTCGTAAACATCCCTGTCGGTACAACAATCCACAACATCGAGCTTAAGCCTGGTAAAGGCGGTCAGCTAGTTCGTGCGGCTGGTGCATCGGCACAAATCCAAGGACGTGACGGCAAGTACGTCATCGTTCGTCTTCAATCAGGTGAATCACGCTTGTTCCTCGGCACTTGCCGCGCGACAATCGGTTCAGTTGGTAACGAAGAACACGAACTCGTAAACATCGGTAAAGCAGGACGTTCACGTTGGTTAGGCAAACGCCCAACAGTACGTGGTTCTGTAATGAACCCGGTTGATCACCCACACGGTGGTGGTGAAGGTCGTGCGCCAATCGGTCGTTCGGGCCCACTTACTCCTTGGGGTAAACCAGCTCTTGGTCTTAAGACTCGTAAGAAAAACAAATCGAGCGACATGTACATCCTTCGTCGCCGTAAGAAATAATTACTACATGATTCTCGGGCGGTTCGAAAGGGCCGTTCCCGAATCATTCCAAAGGGAGGTTCTAACATGGGTCGCAGCTTGAAAAAAGGTCCATTCGCAGATCACCACTTACTCGCTAAAGTTGACAAACTCAACGAATCTGGTGAGAAGCAAGTCATCAAAACTTGGTCACGTCGCTCGACGATCTTCCCAGAATTCATGGGTCACACGTTCGGTGTGCACGATGGTCGTAAACACGTACCAGTATTCGTGACAGAAGACATGGTTGGTCACAAACTTGGTGAATTCGCTCCAACACGCACGTACAAAGGTCACGGATCAGACAAGAAAACGAAACGGTAATTTGAGGGGAGGTCAAATCCATGCAAGCTAAAGCATCAGCTAATATGGTCCGTCTTGCTCCTCGCAAAGCACGTCTCGTTGTAGACTTAATTCGCGGGAAACAAGTCGGCGAAGCGCTCTCTGTCCTTGCTCACACGAACAAGGCAGCATCGCCAGTCGTTGAAAAAGTATTAAAATCAGCGATTGCTAACGCAGAGCACAACTACGATATGAACATTGAGAACCTCGTTGTAACAGAAGCTTACGTAAACGAAGGTCCAACACTCAAACGCTTCCGCCCACGTGCGATGGGTCGCGCAAGCCGTATTAACAAACGCACAAGCCACATCCACATCGTGGTAACTGAGAAATAAGGAGGGATATGTAGTGGGTCAAAAGGTAAATCCGCACGGTCTTCGCGTTGGTGTTATCAAAGACTGGGATTCGCGTTGGTACGCTGAGAAAGACTACGCTGATCTCCTTCATGAAGACTTCGTTATTCGTGAATACATCGAAAACAAAATGAAGGATGCTAGTGTTTCTAAAGTTGAAATCGAACGCGCTGCAAACCGCGTGAACATTTCGCTTCACACTGCGAAGCCAGGTATGGTAATCGGTAAAGGTGGTTCTGAAATCGAATCACTCCGTAAACACATTACAAAAATCGCTGACGGAAAACGCGTTCACATCAACGTTGTTGAAGTGAAAAACGCTGACGCTGTTGCGAAGCTTGTAGCAGAAAACATTGCTCGTCAATTGGAAGGTCGCGTATCATTCCGTCGTGCAATGAAACAATCTATTCAACGTTCGATGCGTACTGGCATCAAAGGGATCAAAACAGAAGTTTCTGGTCGTCTTGGTGGCGCTGATATCGCTCGTTCAGAGAAGTACTCGGAAGGAACAGTTCCACTTCACACACTCCGTGCCGACATCGACTACGGAACAGCTGAAGCTGACACAACTTACGGTAAAATCGGCGTAAAAGTTTGGTTATACCACGGTGAAGTTCTTCCAACAAAAAACAACACAGCGAAAAACGCTGAATAATAAACACTCTTTCAGGAAGGAGGCAACACACTATGTTGTTACCTAAACGCGTGAAATATCGTCGTGTACACCGTGGTAAAATGCGCGGGAACGCTAAACGCGGCACAACTGTACACTTCGGTGAGTTCGGTCTCCAAGCTCTCGAAGCGAGCTGGATTACAAACCGTCAAATCGAATCAGCACGTATTGCAATGACACGTTATATGAAACGTGGTGGTAAAGTGTGGATCAAGATCTTCCCACACAAGCCGTACACTAAAAAGCCTCTCGAAGTCCGAATGGGTTCGGGTAAAGGTGCTCCAGAAGGCTGGGTAGCTGTAGTTAAGCCTGGCAAAGTAATGTTCGAAATCGCAGGTGTATCTGAGGAAGTGGCACGTGAGGCACTTCGTCTTGCATCGCACAAACTTCCAGTAAAATGTAAGTTCGTGAAACGTGAAGAAAATGGTGGTGATACGAATGAAAGCAACTGATCTCCGTCAATCAACAACTGAAGAGCTCAACGGTAAAGTGGGCGAGTGGAAAGAAGAACTCTTTAACCTTCGCTTCCAACTTGCTACAGGTCAGCTTGAGAATCCTGCTCGTATCCGTGAAGTACGCAAGTCGATTGCGCGTGCTAAAACGATTCTTCGTGAACGCGAACTCGGCATCAACAACGGCTAATTACATCGGATTCTTGAGAGGAGGTAACACTCATGGAACGCAACAACCGTAAAGTGTTCACTGGTCGCGTCGTGTCTGACAAAATGGACAAAACGATCGTCGTCGCAGTAGAAACAAAGGTTCGTCATAAACTTTATGGCAAACGTGTAAACTACACGAAGAAATATAAAGCACACGATGAGAACAACGTCGCTAAAGTGGGCGATATCGTTCGCATCGCGGAAACACGTCCTCTTTCTAAAGACAAACGTTTCCGTCTTGTAACAGTAGTAGAAGAATCAGTAATCATCTAATAACAGTTCGGATTTATTAAACATCCGGAGGGAGGTACACTCGCATGATTCAACAAGAATCTCGCTTGAAAGTAGCAGACAACTCTGGCGCGCGTGAACTGTTGACAATTAAAGTCCTCGGTGGTTCTGGTCGTAAGACTGCAAACATCGGTGACATCATCGTCGCAACGGTAAAACAAGCAACACCAGGTGGCGTTGTTAAAAAAGGTGACGTTGTCAGAGCAGTTGTCGTTCGTACAAAACGCGGCGCTCGTCGTAAAGATGGTTCGTACATCCGTTTCGATGAGAACGCAGCAGTCATTATCAAAGATGACAAGAGCCCACGCGGCACACGGATCTTCGGGCCAGTTGCACGTGAACTTCGTGAAAAAGAATTCATGAAGATCGTTTCGTTGGCACCGGAAGTACTTTAATTTCCAATTTCAATCCTATAAGGAGGTGCGCAAACGATGCATGTTAAAAAAGGCGATACAGTCCAGGTAATGTCTGGTAAAGATAAAGGCAAGCAAGGGGTTATCCTCAAAGCTATGCCAAGCAAAAACCGCGTAGTGGTTGAAGGCGTAAACGTGATGAAAAAACACGCGAAACCTTCACAAGCGAATCCACAAGGCGGGATCCTTGAGATCGAAGCACCAATTCACGTCTCGAACGTAATGCCACTCGACCCTAAAACTGGCAAACCAACTCGTGTTGGTTTCAAAGTAGTCGATGGTAAAAAAGTTCGTGTCGCGAAATCGGGCGAATCACTCGATAAATAAGAAGAACGTGACGAAAGGAGGTCCATTCGACTATGAACCGTTTGCAAGAGAAGTATAAAAGCGACATCGTGAAAGCGATGATGGATAAATTCAACTATGACTCGGTCATGCAAGTACCGAAAGTCGAAAAGATTGTCATCAACATGGGTGTAGGTGACGCTGTTTCGAACTCGAAAGCACTTGATATGGCAGTTGAAGAATTAACAATTCTTTCAGGTCAAAAACCACTCGTAACGAAAGCGAAGAAATCAATCGCTGGTTTCAAACTTCGTGAAGGTATGCCAATCGGTGCGAAGGTTACACTTCGTGGCGAGCGCATGTACGATTTCCTCGACAAATTGGTAACTGTTTCACTTCCACGTGTACGTGACTTCCGCGGTGTATCGAAGAAAGCATTCGACGGACGCGGTAACTACACGCTTGGCGTGAAAGAGCAACTTATTTTCCCTGAGATCGATTACGATAAAGTATCTAAAGTACGCGGTATGGACATCGTTGTTGTTACAACAGCAAACACAGACGAAGAAGCACGTGAATTGCTCACACTTCTCGGTATGCCATTCCAAAAATAATCTAGAGGGAGGTCGACAACATGGCTAAAAAGTCAATGGTGAATCGCGAACTTAAACGCGAGAAACTCGTTGCCCAGTACGCTGAAAAGCGTGCGAAGTTGAAAGCTGAAGGCGATTATATCGGACTCAGCAAATTGCCACGTAACTCGTCACCTGTACGCTTGCACAACCGTTGCAGCATCACAGGTCGTCCGCATGGTTACATGGGTAAATTCGGGATCAGCCGTATCAAGTTCCGTGATCTTGCATACAAAGGTCAAATCCCTGGTGTTAAAAAAGCAAGCTGGTAATCCACTAACAGTGTGAAAGGAGGTACATCGCATGGTAATGACAGACCCTATTGCAGATATGCTTACACGTATCCGTAACGCTAACATGGTTCGCCATGAAAAAATGGAGCTTCCAGCTTCGAACATTAAACGTGAGATCGCTGAAATCCTTAAGCGTGAAGGTTTCATTCGCGATGTTGAATATATCGAGGACGCTAAACAAGGTACACTTCGTCTTTTCCTTAAATATGGAGCAAGCAACGAACGTGTAATCACTGGTCTCAAACGTATTTCGAAACCAGGTCTTCGCGTATACGCAAAAGCTGATGAAGTACCTAAAGTACTCGGAGGACTCGGGATCGCAGTTCTTTCGACATCTAAAGGTCTTATGACTGATAAAGAAGCTCGCCAACAACAAGTCGGCGGCGAAGTGCTCGCCTACATCTGGTAAGTCACTTTTCTAACAAGAACGGAGGTGTAATCAATGTCACGTATTGGTAAAAAACCAGTTACGATTCCTGCTGGCGTTACTGTAACAGTTGCTAATGACAACACGGTCACAGTAAAAGGTGCTAAAGGTGAACTTTCGCTTTCAGCTAACCCGGCATTGGAAATCAAAGTTGAAGAGAACGAATTGACGGTTGTTCGTCCAGACGAATCGAAAGAAAGCCGTACAATTCACGGTACGACACGTGCCCTTATTGCCAACATGGTACAAGGTGTGTCGAACGGATTCCAAAAAACACTTGAGATCTCGGGGGTTGGTTACCGTGCTACGAAGCAAGGTAACAAACTCGTCCTCAACCTCGGCTACTCGCACCCAATCGAGTACGTTGCTGAGGAAGGTATCGAAATCGAAGTTCCTTCAAACACGCAAATCATCGTAAAAGGGATTAACAAAGAGCGCGTCGGTCACGTTGCTGCTCAAATCCGCTCGTACCGTGCTCCAGAACCTTACAAAGGTAAAGGTGTTCGTTACTCTGATGAACGTATTCGCCGTAAAGAAGGTAAGACTGGTAAGTAATTCGTCACGAAATGAACGGAAAGGAGTGGCATAAATGATCACAAAGGCAGATAAAAATGCAGTTCGTAAAAAACGTCATGCTCGCGTACGTCGTACGATCACGGGGACAGCAGCTCGTCCACGTTTGAACGTATTCCGTTCGAGCAAGCATATTTACGTTCAACTTATCGATGACGCGGCACAAACAACGCTTGTGTCTGCATCTTCGAAAGATAAAGCTCTCGATCTTACAAATGGCGGTAACGTTGAAGCAGCGAAAGCTGTTGGTAAACTTGCTGCAGAACGTGCACTCGAGAAAGGTATCGACACAGTTGTGTTCGACCGTGGTGGATACCTCTATCATGGCCGCGTCAAAGCTGTTGCAGAAGCAGCTCGTGAAGCAGGTCTTAAATTCTAATAAAAAGGAGGGGACACTCGATGCGCCAGTTAGACGTTAACATGGAACAACTTGAAGAACGCGTTGTTACCGTAAACCGCGTCGCGAAAGTCGTAAAAGGTGGCCGCCGCTTCCGTTTTGCTGCTCTCGTAGTCGTAGGTGACAAAAATGGTCACGTCGGTTTCGGTACAGGTAAGGCACAAGAGGTGCCAGAAGCGATTCGCAAGGCTATTGAAGCCGCTAAGAAAAACATGGTACAAGTACCTATGGTTGGTACAACAATTCCACACGAAATCACAGGAGTATTCGGAGCAGGTCGTGTATTCATGAAACCAGCTTCTGAAGGTACTGGGGTTATCGCTGGTGGTCCAGTTCGTGCGGTGCTCGAACTTGCAGGTGTAGGTGACATCCTTTCGAAATCGTTAGGTTCAAACACACCGATCAACATCGTCCGTGCGACGGTACAGGGCTTGACTGAGCTCAAAAAAGCAGAGGAAGTTGCTAAACTACGTGGTAAAAGCGTAGAAGAACTTCTTAACTAAGGGAGGGAACTAGACATGGCGAAACTCGCAATCACCCTCACACGCAGCACAATTGGTCGTCCGGAAGGTCAGCGTGTTACTGTACGTACACTCGGTCTTCGCAAAATGCATCAAACGGTCGTTGTCCCAGACAACGTCGCGATGCGCGGTATGATCAATAAAGTGTCGCACCTTGTGACTGTAAAAGAAATCAACGAATAATAAAGATTTTAATAAATAAGGAGGTGCCACTATGAAACTCCATGAATTGAAGCCAACTCCAGGTTCACGTCACGAACGTAACCGTGTCGGTCGCGGTATGGCGACTGGTAACGGTAAAACTTCTGGTCGTGGACACAAAGGTCAAAAAGCTCGTTCGGGCGGTGGCGTTCGTCCAGGATTTGAAGGTGGACAAAACCCACTTTACCGTCGTCTTCCAAAACGCGGTTTCAACAACCCAACTCGTAAAGAGTACGCGGTTGTTTCCCTAGACACGCTTAACCGTTTCGAAGCAGGTACTGAAGTTACTCCAGAACTCTTAATCGAGACTGGTGTTGTCAGCTCTGCTAAAGACGGAATCAAGGTCCTTGCTAACGGCAAGCTTGAAACTAAATTGACTGTAAAAGCCAACAAGTTCTCGGGTGCAGCGAAAGAAGCAATCGAAGCAGCTGGCGGTACAGTTGAGGTGATCTGATGTTTCAGACGATCTCCAATATGTGGCGCGTGAAAGATATTCGACAGCGTATTCTCTTCACACTCGCAATCATCATCATTTTCCGCATCGGGGCTCATATCCCGGTGCCGATGGTGAATACGGATGTGTTGCGTTTTGACTCAGGAGGTCTTCTTGACTTCTTGAACTTGTTTGGAGGAAATGCTTTACAGAACTTCTCCTTGTTCGCAATGGGGATCATGCCGTACATTACGGCATCGATCGTTGTGCAACTTTTACAAATGGACGTCGTTCCAAAGTTTGCCGAATGGGCTAAACAAGGAGAGGCGGGCCGTAAAAAGTTAGCGACGGTCACGCGCTATGGGACGATCATCTTAGGCTTTGTCCAAGCGACTTCACTGTCGTTTGGATTTAACCGCCTCTACCCAGGTCTCGTCAATGAGACGTGGGGAACGGCAACTTACTTTGTGATCGCGATTGTACTCACTGCGGGTACAGCGTTCTTGATGTTCCTTGGTGAAATGACAACGGAGAAAGGTGTTGGGAATGGTATTTCCATCATTATCTTCGCCGGTATCGTCGCCGGGTTCCCAAGAATCTTCACGCAGATTTATGAAACAAAACTCCAAAACGCTGGAGATGCATTGTTCATTAATATCGTTTACTTGGTTGTATTGGCACTTGTTATTTTGGCTGTGACGGTTGGGATCATTTATGTTCAACAAGCGGCACGCAAAATTCCAATCCAATATGCAAAACGCACGGCGAACCGTACCCCAGTGGGCGGTCAGTCAACGCACTTGCCAATCAAACTAAACGCAGCAGGTGTTATCCCGGTTATCTTCGCGATTTCCTTCATGGTAACACCACCAACTGTTGCAAGCTTCATTGCTTCGCCGGAGACAACGCAAAAATTACAGACGTACTTTGACACGACGGCGCCAATCGGAATGTCGATTTACGTTGCGTTAATCATTGCGTTTGCCTACTTCTATACATTTATTCAGGTCAACCCTGAGCAAATGGCAGAAAACCTGCAGAAGCAAGGTGGTTATATTCCTGGGATTCGTCCTGGGGCGCAAACAGAACAGTACATCACGAAGTTGCTGTATCGATTGACTTTCTTCGGAGCGATCTTCTTATCGCTCGTGGCGATCATGCCGACAATCTTCATTAAGCTTGCCGGTCTTCCAACTTCCGTTCAAATCGGAGGAACGAGCTTGTTGATCGTCATCGGGGTAGCCCTCGAAACGATGAAACAAATCGAAAGTCAACTTGTAAAACGACACTATAAAGGCTTTATCCGTTAAAGCGGAAGGAAGGGTTGACCCTTCCTTCCTGTCGTGTTTACAAGCCCTTCGTGAAAATCAAAACTGGAGGCTAACCGAGATGAATCTAGTACTCATGGGCTTACCGGGTGCTGGGAAAGGGACTCAAGCTGCTAAAATCGTAGAAGAGTACCAAATCCCTCACATTTCGACAGGCGACATGTTTCGTGCGGCAATCAAAGGCGGAACGCCACTCGGTAAAGAAGCCAAGTCATTCATGGATAAAGGTGAACTCGTACCGGACGAGGTAACAATCGGAATCGTACGTGAACGCCTTAGCCAAGATGACACAGAAAAAGGTTTCTTACTCGATGGATTCCCGCGTACTGTTGCTCAAGCAGAGGCACTCGAAAGTTTGCTTAAAGATTTGGGGAAACAGATTGACCACGTCGTCAACATCGATGTGGATGCGGAAATTCTCGTTCCACGCTTGACAGGTCGTTGGATCTGCCCAACGTGTGGTGCGACATATCACGTGATCTTCAACCCACCAAAAGTGGAAGGCATCTGTGATGTGGATGGGTCGGCACTCATGCAACGTGAAGACGATAAAGAGGAAACGGTTCGCCGTCGCCTTGACGTCAACATCGAGCAATCGAAACCACTCATTGACTTTTACGCTGAAAAAGGGTATCTTCGTACATTGGATGGAGATCGTCCAATCGATGTCGTATATGCCGATGTCAAAGCATTACTCGGTGATACTGAATGATCATCACGAAGACGCCTCGTGAAATTGCGATTATGCGTGAGGCTGGGCAAATTGTTGCTCGAACGCACCAGGTGCTCAAACAGCACATTAAACCAGGAATCACGACGCTTGAGCTCGACCGGATTGCGGAAGATTACATTCGCAGCCAAGGTGCGACGCCATCGTTCAAAGGCTATAACGGTTTTACCGGTAGTGTTTGTGCTTCGGTGAACGAAGAGCTTGTTCATGGCATTCCAGGAAAACGGGTATTGAAAGATGGAGATATTATCTCAATCGACATCGGTGCCTACTATAATGGATACCATGGAGATTCCGCTTGGACTTATCCAGTGGGAACAATCACAGAAGAGACACAGCGGCTACTTGACGTAACCGAAGAAAGTCTGTATAAAGGATTGGAGCACGCCAAGGCTGGAGGGCGATTGACAGATATTTCGCATGCGATTCAAGCATATGTTGAATCACATGACTTTTCTGTCGTCCGCGAATAC
>NZ_JADHZG010000006.1:44407-45861 GCF_027161185.1 Exiguobacterium sp. KJ 601
CACCGTGGACGGTAGCATGTGCGCCCACTTTGAGCACACCATCGCCATCACAGACGATGGATACGAGATTTTAACGAAACTCGATTCCGGTGAATGAGGCTCTATTGTTTCATACTGATCCGTTCTGGATCCTTCTCTCACAGTAGATGGCAATAGATCGTCTGTGCTCCTAAAGATTTTCATATAGAAAGGGGAATAAATGATGGCGAAACAAGATGTCATTGAAGTGGAAGGCACTGTTGTCGAACCACTTCCGAACGCAATGTTTAAAGTGGAGTTAGAAAACGGCCACACGGTGCTCGCGCACGTCTCAGGGAAAATTCGGATGCACTACATTCGGATCCTTCCAGGTGACCGCGTAACTGTTGAGTTGTCTCCATACGACTTGACTCGCGGGCGGATTACGTACCGTTATAAGTAACTCCGATTTTTCCAGGAGGAGGGTATACTCATGAAAGTAAGACCGTCGGTAAAACCGATTTGCGAAAAATGTAAAGTTATTCGCCGTAAGGGTAAAGTAATGGTAATTTGCGAAAACCCGAAACACAAACAAAAACAAGGTTAATTTCAGAGGAGGTGCACACATGGCACGTATTGCTGGTGTAGATATTCCACGCGAAAAACGTATCGTTATTTCGCTCACATACATCTATGGTATTGGTAAAACAAAAGCACAAGAAATTTTGAAGGCTGCTAACGTATCTGAAGAGACACGCACACGCGACCTTACTGAAGATGAACTCAACCGTATCCGTGAAGCAATTGACGGAATCAAAGTTGAAGGTGACCTTCGTCGTGAAGTTTCACTTAACATCAAACGTTTGATCGAGATCGGCGCATACCGCGGTATCCGTCATCGCCGTAGTCTCCCTGTTCGCGGTCAAAACACGAAGAACAACTCGCGTACTCGTAAAGGCCCACGCCGTACAGTAGCGAACAAGAAGAAGTAAAGGAGGGAATTGAACAATGGCGAAACGTAAGCAAAACGTACGTTCTAAACGTAAAGTTAAAAAACATGTTGAAGTCGGTGTGGTACACATCCGTTCTACATTCAACAACACAATCATCACAATCACTGATACGCAAGGTAACGCGATCTCATGGGCTACTTCTGGTAACCTTGGATTTAAAGGATCACGTAAATCGACTCCGTTCGCAGCGCAAATGGCTGCTGAAACTGCAGCGAAAGTTGCAATGGACAACGGTATGCGTACAGTAGAAGTTAACGTTAAAGGTCCTGGTGCTGGACGTGAAGCGGCTATCCGTGCGCTCCAAGCTACTGGTCTCGAAGTTACTGCAATCCGTGACGTAACTCCAGTTCCGCACAACGGTTGCCGCCCTCCAAAACGTCGCCGCGTATAATCGCTTGAGCGTGTGAGGGGTTTACCTAGCACGACAGCTTATACTTTAGCAGCTCAAACTGCACGGCAGGATATACTCAAGGAGGGGTTCAG
>NZ_JADHZG010000006.1:46264-46506 GCF_027161185.1 Exiguobacterium sp. KJ 601
CGCTTCGCATGCGTTTGACTGCTCGCCGTGGTCGTGGTTACGTCCAGGCAGAAGATAACAAACGTGATGATATGCCGATTGGGGTCATTCCAATCGATTCGATCTATACACCGATTCAACGCGTGAACTACGAAGTAGATAAAACACGTGTCGGTCAAGACGCTAGCTTCGATAAGCTTTTGTTAGACGTGTGGACAGATGGTTCAATTCGTCCGGAAGAAGCTGTATCATTAGGGGCTAAA
>NZ_JADHZG010000006.1:46757-53657 GCF_027161185.1 Exiguobacterium sp. KJ 601
TCAACACAAGTTGGACGAACTCGGTTTGGGCTTGCGTAAAGAAGACTAAGTTCAACCGAAGGAGGGAAATGTAATGGCTTATTCGAAACTTGGCCGTACAAGCTCGCAACGCAAGGCGCTTTTGCGTGATCTTGCAACTGACCTAATCATCAACGAGCGCATTCAAACAACTGAACAAAAAGCGAAAGAACTTCGCCCAGTCGTTGAAAAATTGATCACTCTTGGGAAACGTGGCGATCTTCATGCCCGTCGTCAAGTAGCTTCATTCGTTCGCAAGGAGAACGCTGGAGAAAAAGACGCAATCCAAAAATTGTTCGAAGACGTGGCACCACGCTACGCTGAACGTCAAGGTGGATACACGCGCATCATGAAAGTCGGCCCACGCCGCGGCGATGGTGCAGAAGTTGTAATCATCGAACTCGTCTAATTCATTAGGCAGTCAACAGGGCATGCGGTGACGTATTGCCCTGTTTCCACATCAGAAAGGAGTCGACCTATGGAATCACAAATTATGGTACGGGATGTCGTATTTCATTACCCTGGACAGTCTGAGCCGGCGCTTAACGGCCTATCGCTCGATGTATATAATGGGGAATGGCTTGCGATTGTCGGCCATAATGGTTCTGGCAAGTCGACACTGACGAAGTTGTGGAACGGACTTCTCATTCCTGAACAGGGGGAAGTTCGCGTCGAGACACTCGATCCGTCGAACGCCGCAGACGTGTGGGACGTTCGAACGCGAATCGGGGTCGTCTTTCAAAATCCCGACAATCAATTTGTCGGGGCGACCGTGCGCGATGATGTGGCATTTTCTCTCGAAAACATGGGACTTCCACGTCAAGAAATGGTTCGTCGAATTGATGACAGTCTAGCGCGCGTTGGATTATCGGAACTAGCGGACCGTGAACCGCATCAGTTATCCGGTGGACAAAAGCAGCGCGTTGCGATAGCTGCGGCTCTCGCAATGCGCCCGCGTGTCCTCGTGCTCGATGAAGCGACCTCCATGCTCGACCCGATTGGGCGACAAGAGGTATTACAAACGGTACGACAGCTCGTCTCGGAAGGGATGACCGTTGTCGCCATTACACACGAGCTCGACGAAGTGTTGTTTGCTGACCGTATCATTGCATTGTCGAAAGGCAAGATTGCGATGACCGGCACACCTGAAGACGTGTTTCAACATCCAGATACGCTTCGTGACATTCAACTAGATGTCCCGTTTATCGTTCGGATGCAACTCGAACTGAAGGCACGTGGCATTCCACTCGATCGTCTGATGCTACAACATTCGGAGTTGGTGAACCATCTATGCCGATACGCATTGAAGAAGTAACATATCAATACCAAATGAATACTCCGTTTGAACGAACCGCGCTGCGCGATGTGAATGTAACCATTCCATCGGGAGCGCTTGTTGCGTTTCTTGGGCATACTGGCTCAGGGAAATCGACACTTGTTCAACATATGAACGGCTTATTGCGCCCGACTGACGGACGTGTGGTGGTCGATGATATCATTGTCACCCCGATTCGGACGCGCCGTGACAAGAAACAGAATCTTTTGCCGCTTCGGCGTCGCGTTGGGCTCGTCTTTCAATATCCAGAGCACCAATTGTTTGAAGAGACGGTCGAACGCGACGTCATGTTCGGTCCGCGCAACTTTGGCGCGACAGATGCCGAAGCGAAAGAGCGAGCCCACGAGGCCCTTCGTCTCGTCGGCTTGGATGAAACGTTATGGGACCGTTCGCCGTTTGATCTTTCAGGAGGGCAGATGCGCCGTGTCGCGATTGCAGGTGTTTTAGCGAGCCGGCCTGATGTGCTCATTGTCGATGAACCGACAGCGGGTCTCGACCCAATTGGGAGACGAGACATGCTCGCCTTATTCAAACGTTTACGAGAAGAGTTGAACCTTACGTTGATCCTTGTCTCGCATGACATGGATGATGTACTCGCCTATGCGGAGCGCGTCATCGTGATGGAGCGTGGTCAGGTGGCGTTTGATGGAGACCCGTTTGAATTGTTCCAAGACGAGGTACTGGTGCGACGTCTCCAGCTCGACATCCCGCACGTCTTACGATTCGCTCGTGACATGGCACCGGTTCTTGGAGAAACGTCCATCCCGCTCGTACGAACCGAGAGCGAGCTGGCGGATTGGGTGGCGGAACGGCTGAAAGGGGGAGCGACATGATTATCGGTCAATATATACCCGGACATTCGTGGCTTCATTCCCTTGATGCGCGTGCCAAGACGCTCTTCATTTTAGGATTCATCCCAGTTGTTTTTTTAGCTGACAACTTATGGACGAATTTATTTTTACTCGCGTTCACGTTGTTTGCGGTCAAACTGTCACAGTTATCGTGGCGCTATTTATGGAACGGTCTTCGCATGATCTTATTTTTGATCGTCTTCACGTTGATCTTACAACTGTTATTCAATCGAGACGGGACACTTCTATTCGAATTAGGACCGATTGCGATTTATTCGGAAGGAATTCGAATGGGGATGATTGTCTCGCTTCGCTTCTTTTATCTCGTCATGTTGACGACACTCGTGACGTTAACGACGACACCGATGGAATTGACCGATTCGATTGAAGCGGGGCTACGGCCATTCGAACGGATTCGTGTGCCGGCCCACGAAATTGCGTTGATGCTTTCCATTTCACTCCGTTTCCTACCGACGCTTGCGGATGAGACGGACCGGATTATGAAAGCTCAGCAGGCGCGCGGGGTCGATTTGATGAGTGGACCTTGGAAATCCCGTCTAAAAGGGGTTATCCCTCTTTTGATTCCATTGTTCATTTCTGCGTTTAAGCGTGCTGAGGACCTCGCTACGGCTATGGAAGCCCGTGGTTACCGAGGAGGAGAAGGGCGGACGAGGTTGCGTGAAATGGAATGGCAAATGCGTGACACAGCCGTATTACTCATCTTTATCGTGTTGACGCTCATTTTGTTTGGATTGAGAGGGATTGGATGAGACGAATTAAACTGATTGTCGCCTATGATGGGACACATTATGCGGGATATCAAGTGCAGCCGAATGGCAATACCATTCAAGCGGAGATTGAATCTGTCTTGGCACGTATGCATCGATATCCGGTAAAAATCGTCGCCTCAGGTCGTACAGACGCTCGCGTCCATGCTTTAGGACAGGTGATTCACTTTGACACGTCGTTAGAGATGCCCGCTGAGCGCTTCGTCAAAGCGTTAAACGCCATGCTACCAAACGATATCCTCGTTAAACAGGCGGAAGAAATAGACGATACGTTCCACGCACGTTACGGTGCGAAGCGAAAAGAGTATCGCTATCATATCCGTCAGACCGAGGATCCGTTTCGTCGGCACTATGCTGCGACCGTGACGTATAAGCTGAGCCTTGAGGCGATGCGTCAAGCGATGGAGCGGTTGATTGGGACCCACGACTTTACGTCGTTCTCTGTGACAAAGGCAGAAGTCGAAGATCGGGTCCGTACTATCTATGAAGCAGAAGTGCTCGAGATGGGAGACGAGATCATATTCCGTTTCGTTGGATCAGGTTTTCTATACAACCAAGTCCGCATCATGGTAGGGACGGTCATCGAGGTAGGGAGAGGCAAGTATCAGCCCGCAGATATCACACAAATGCTAGAGGCGAAGGACCGCCGCGTAGCGGGGATTACCGCCCCCCCACACGGTTTGTATTTGTGGAATGTGAATTATGAAAAAGTAGATTGACATTCCCCTTATAAAATCGTATTATATTCATTGGCATTTCATTTTCAAATTTAGAGATGAACCACAATCTTAGCCCCGTAAACTAGGATTATGATAAAGCATCAAAAAATTAAGTGAACAGACATTTCTAGGAGGTATTCCACATGCGCACAACATTCATGGCTAAAGCATCTGAAGTAGAACGCAAATGGCTCCTTATCGACGCAGAAGGCAAAACACTTGGTCGTTTGACTAGTGAAGTAGCTTCACTTCTTCGCGGTAAGCACAAGCCGACTTTCACACCACACGTTGATTGCGGAGACCACGTCATCATCATCAACGCTGAGAAAATCAAATTGACTGGTAACAAATTGAATGACAAGATCTACTACCGTCATTCAGGTCATCCAGGCGGTTTGAAATCACAAACTGCAAAAGAGCTTCTCGCAAAACGTCCAGAGCGTATGCTTGAACTCGCGATCAAAGGGATGCTTCCAAAAGGATCACTCGGTCGTCAACAATTCAACAAACTCCACGTTTACGCTGGAGCTGAACACAAGCACGAAGCACAAAAACCAGAAGTTTACGAACTTCGCGGTTAATCGAGACACAGGGAGGAACTAAACGATGGCAGATGTACGTTACTACGGAACAGGCCGCCGCAAACACTCGGTGGCTCGCGTTCACCTCGTTGCAGGTGACGGTAAAGTTGTTGTAAATGGCCGCGATATCTCAGAATACTTCGGTCATGAGACTTTGATCATGATGGCTAAATCACCACTCGTATTGACTGAAACAGAAGGTAAATACGATGTAATCGTTAACGTTAACGGTGGTGGATACACTGGACAAGCTGGAGCAATTCGCCACGGCGTATCACGTGCGCTTCTTCAAGCGGACCCAGAATTCCGTCCAAGCCTCAAAGAAAAAGGCTTCTTAACTCGTGACGCTCGTATGAAAGAACGTAAAAAATACGGTCTTAAAGCAGCACGTCGCGCACCACAATTCTCGAAGCGTTAATCTTCGCGATGTGGTTCGAACTCTCCATCCTTTCGGGTGGAGAGTTTTTTGTTTGAAATAGTCGATTCCGAACCCGTCAAGAAAACGCTTTTTTTGATATACTGATATCGAAACAGTTAGAAGGGGGAAGCAATATGCTTACAGTAGAGCAAGTACGCGAGGAATTGGCGGGGCTTGTTGATCCGACGATCAACCGAACGCTTGGAGATACAGCAGGAGTAAAAGACATTCGAATCAAAGAAGACTATGTCAGTGTAAAAGTGGCACTCGGACAAACAGGGAGCGGGGAACAGCTTCAGTTACAACAAGAAATCGTCACGTTGCTCAAGGGGAAAGGCTTTAAGACGGTCGGGCTTCGCTTTGAGGCATTGAATGATGAAAGTTTGAAAGAGGCGACGAAACCGGCAATCCTCCGTGAAAACTCAGGGACGACGTTTATCGCCATCGCTTCTGGTAAGGGTGGCGTAGGAAAATCGACAGTATCCGTCAACTTGGCTGTCGCGCTTGCGCGAGCGGGTAAAAAGGTCGGGTTGATTGATGCGGATATTTACGGCTTCAGTGTTCCAGATATGCTCGGCATCGAGGAACGACCGGTTGTTCGCGGCGAGAAGATCATTCCAGTCGAGCGTTTTGGCGTAAAAGTCATCTCAATGGGATTCTTCGTTGAAGACAATGCGCCGGTCATCTGGCGTGGACCGATGCTCGGGAAGATGTTAAATAACTTCTTCAATGACGTCGAGTGGGGCGATCTTGACTATCTCTTGCTCGACTTACCGCCGGGAACGGGGGATGTCGCGCTCGATATCCATTCGATGCTCCCATCATGTCAGGAATTGATTGTCACGACACCTCATGCGACAGCAGCATTCGTTGCGGCTCGTGCCGGAGCGATGGCAATCAAAACGAACCACAAACTATTAGGTATTATTGAAAACATGGCTTATTTCGAAAGTAAGCTAACTGGTGAAAAAGAATACGTATTCGGTTACGGTGGTGGAGAAAAGCTTTCAGAAGCATTGAAGAGTAAGCTACTTGCTCAAATCCCGCTCGGCCAACCGTACGACAATGAAGAGGACTTCGCACCTTCTGTCTATCGGGATGGACATCCGTTCGAGCATACGTATGACGAGTTGGCGCAAGCAGTCATTAAACAAATAGAAGGGTGAATCGGTGAGAGATGAAAGTACAAGGTTTTTTACGTTTGTTTTGGACAACGCTCGTATTCGGGACGTTGTTCGGGTTCCTGATGAATTTATTGGCGAACCCGGGTTATTTGGTCAGTCAGTCCTGGGAGGCAATTGTCACGGCGCTTAGTTATTCGAGTACATGGACGGGAATCAGCATGATGGGCTTCTTTGCCTATTTGATTATTCATCGAGTCGGACTCGACTTGTTTAGAGGACCACGTCTATGGAATCGCGTTCAAGTGTTACTAATCGCTTTTGCGATTTTTGATGCCGTCTACTTACGGATGCTCGCATTCGGTAATGATCACATGTGGCGTTACATCGGTGAGATGCTTGTGTTACTCATTGTCGCTTGGGTCGTTGCTGCGAGTAAGGCGAAACAAACAAATAAGAGTGCTTTCATCCCGACACTTTTCTTAATGACTGTCATTACGTTAATTGAATGGATTCCAGCTTTGCAAACAACGGACGAGATTCCATTGCTCTGGCCGGCACTAGCCACATTGGTGTTTGCGAACGCTTATCAGGTATTAATGCTTCATCGCTTCCAACAGACAGGACAAGCGGTTCAAGTCGCTTCACCCGAAGTTAGAAAGAAAAAAACGAAGAAACAGATGTCGTCTAAATCATCGTAAAAAGTAAATGGTTGTGTGGATAATCCGAAGTGTTTTGGGTGATCCGCCAACCATTTTTTATTCATTTCAACAAAACAAAGAAAAATTAAAGTTTTTTTAGAAAAATAGTTGACGGTTTTTTAGGATGCTGATATATTAATAAACGTCGCTGATGTTGTTCACGAAACAAACTTCAGGAAGCGAAAAAAATAATAAAAAGTGGTTGACTTTAATAAGTCAAATCGCTATTATTAAAAAGTCGCTAACACGACAACGATTGGTCTTTGAAAACTGAACGATGAGGCAAAAATAAGTTTTACAATTTTTGAATGAAGCGCAAGCTTCGTCAATTTAAGAGCTATATCAAATTCTTTGGAGAGTTTGATCC
>NZ_JADHZG010000007.1:0-43982 GCF_027161185.1 Exiguobacterium sp. KJ 601
GGATCAAACTCTCCAAAGAATTTGATATAGCTCTTAAATTGACGAAGCTTGCGCTTCATTCAAAAATTGTAAAACTTATTTTTGCCTCATCGTTCAGTTTTCAAAGTTCGTCTGCCGCTCTTGGCGACTCTTAAAATAGTACAAGTCATCGACACAGTTGTCAACCACTTTTTTATTTCTTTTCCGCTGCCATCAGCGGCAACGTTTATTACTTTACCGTACACCTCTCATTAACGCAAGGGGTTTTGTAAAAGTTTTTTTAAAAAAGTTTTATATCTTTAGTATCCCTTCTGTTTAACGGCATACCTATGCGTTTCGAAGCTATCAAAAATAAAGAAGCCGAATCATACTCACGTATGATCCGACCATTTAATTGATTATTGTTGATGACGCATCGTTGGGAAAAGAAGAACGTCACGGATTGAAGGCGCGTTCGTCAATAACATGACGAGACGGTCAATCCCGATTCCAAGCCCACCCGTTGGCGGCATACCATATTCAAGCGCTTCAAGGAAATCGTTATCGAGTTCGTGCGCCTCATCGTTCCCCGCTTCTTTTTCAAGCAACTGTGCTTCAAAGCGTTCACGTTGATCGATTGGGTCATTCAACTCCGTGAAGGCATTCGCATGTTCACGACGAACAATGAATAGCTCGAAACGATCCGTGAAGCGTGGATCTGTTTCATTCTTCTTCGCCAATGGTGATACTTCAACCGGATGTCCTGTGACAAATGTCGGTTGAAGCAATGTTTCTTCTACTTTCTGCTCGAAGAATTCATTCACGATATGACCAAACGTCATATGATCTTGTACTTCTACACCGTGTTCTTTTGCAAGTGCTCGTGCTTCTTCATCGGACATTTGTTGCCAGAAGTCTACACCTGTCTCTTCTTTAACAAGGTCGACCATATGTGCACGTTTCCAACCGATGCCAAGATGGATCGTATCTTCACCATACTGCACATCTGTTGTACCGAGCACTTCTTTCGCTACGTGCGCAACCAATTCTTCCGTCAAATCCATGATGTCGTTGTAATCTGCATAGGCTTCATACAATTCGATCATCGTGAATTCAGGGTTGTGACGTGTAGAAATCCCTTCGTTACGGAATACACGCCCGATTTCGTACACGCGCTCGAGTCCACCAACAATCAAGCGTTTCAAGTGAAGTTCGATGGCAATACGCATGTAGAGTTCCATATCTAACGCATTATGATGCGTTAAGAACGGACGTGCCGCTGCTCCACCCGCAATCGTGTGTAACATCGGTGTTTCCACTTCTAAATATCCTTTTTGGTTTAAGAAGTTGCGAATCTCAGAAATGATGCGGCTACGCAAAATGAATGTCTGACGCGAGTCCTGGTTTGTAATCAAATCAAGATAGCGTTGGCGATAGCGCTGTTCCACATCTTTTAATCCATGATATTTGTCCGGAAGCGGCCGAAGCGCCTTCGTCAATAATTCAAACTCTTCCACGTGAATCGAAAGCTCACCAACGTTCGTTTTAAAGAGCTTCCCTTTTACACCGACGATGTCACCGAGGTCTGAAGACTTGAATAAGTCAAACGGCTCATCCCCGACATCATTTTTACGAACGTAAATTTGAATTTGACCTGTCACATCTTGAATGTGGGCAAAGAAAACCTTCCCTTTTCCACGTTTCGTCATGATGCGTCCAGCCAATGTGACTTCTACATCTTGTTCAGCCAAAGCCTCTTTTTCAATTGATTCATACTGCTCATGTAATTCACCTGCGTGTGCAGAACGATCAAAGCGGTGACCGAACGGGTCGAGACCGCGCTCACGCATATCGGTCATCTTCTCAAAACGAACCTGCATTTGATCATTCATTTCTAACTCGTGGCTCACTATTCCATTCACTCCTCTATCCATATTGGGTTTCTCTCTAACAAAAAACTGTCGACCCGATGGCCAACAGCACAGCCGAAGCCGTTCATTCGTTGTGGTGCACTTTTTCGCCAAACAAGCTTACCATAAATTAGTTCTTTTCACTAGTTCACACTTCTGACAGTTGTCGTTCGAGTTGGTCCACAAATCCATAAAGGACCGCCGCGAACGCCTCGCGCGATTCCGTTTCATTGATTTGTTTGCGAATCGGACCACTGCCTTTCAACCCTTTCAAATACCAGGCCGCGTGTTGACGCATTTCGCGTACGGCTGTCAGCTCACCTTTGATTGCACTCAACCGGTCGAGATGAAGCATGCAGATATCGATTTTCTCACGCGCCTCTGGTTCCGGAGGGAGCTCCCCTGTTTCGAGGTACTGGACCGTTTGATAGAGCATCCACGGATTCCCGAGTGCAGCGCGTCCAATCATGACGGCATCCACACCATATTGGTCAATCACACGTTTCGCATCCTGCGGGGTCGCGATATCCCCGTTTCCGATAATCGGGACGGTCGCTACTTTCTTCGCCTCGCCAATCCAATCCCAATTCGCGGTTCCTTCATATTGTTGGGCACGCGTACGTCCATGAATGGCAATCGCTGCCGCTCCACCCGTCTGAGCCGCCTTAACATTATCCAAAATAAAGATGTGCTCGTCATCCCAACCGAGTCGCATTTTCACCGTGACCGGTTTTTCGACGACATTCGTGACGGCATTCACCATCTCATACACTTTATCCGGGTCGAGTAACCACTTCGCCCCTGCGTCACACTTCGTCACTTTCGGTACGGGACAACCCATGTTGATATCAATGATATCCGCATTGGTGTTTTGATCGACGTACTGTGCCGCTCTGACGAGTGTATCTTTCGAACCGCCGAAGATTTGTAAACTGAGCGGTTTCTCTCGTTCATCGACGTATAGCATACGCATCGTCCGAGCGTTCTCGAGCAAGATGCCTTTATCACTGACCATTTCGGCACAGACGAGTCCCGCTCCGAACTCTTTTGCAATCAAACGAAAAGCAGGGTTGGTCACGCCAGCCATCGGTGCGAGGACTGCACGGTTTTTAATATCTATGTTTCCAATCTTAAAGCCTGTCAAGACAACACATCCTTCATTTCACCAAATTCCTAAGCAACTGTAACCGGACGACATCTTGGCGGTCCGTCATCGGTAGCCCTTCGAGCCAGGAGGCGACCGTTTGTCCTCGAACGACGAGTTCTGGTGCGATCTCTGCTAACGGGGCGAGAACAAATGCACGTTCCTGCATGCGCGGATGCGGAACCGTTAAGTGCTCTGATTGTATATCTTCCCCATTATAAAAGAGGATGTCAAGGTCGATGGTACGCGGTCCGTTCTTAAATAGACGTTCCCGTCCTAATCGTTGTTCGATCTGTTGAAGCGTGTTGAGCAGTTCGTCCGAGGATTGATGACTCTCGACTTCGACCACCATATTAAAAAACGAAGGTTGCTCTGTATATCCGACAGGAGCCGTCTCATAGACCGACGACTGTTTCGTGACGTGGAGACCTGTTCGCTCCATCTCATCGATTGCCGCAGACAACTGTCTAGCCCGATCTCCGATATTGGCGCCTAATGCAATATAAATCATGACGTCCGTCCCCTTGTCATCTCGATTGCTACTGAATCATAGTGTCCCGGGATGGGTGGGTCCGGTTTAATTACTTTAACCGTCACACGTTGAATCAACTCACTATGCGCCAACACGGCTGTCGTGATGCGTTCTCCGAGTGTTTCTAACAAATTGACCGGTTCTCCCGTCACAATATCTTCCGTCAACTGATACAAGCCGGCATAGCTGACCCCATTGTTTAAGTCATCCGAACGTCCCGCAGGCGCGAGGTCCAGTTCACACATTAAATCCACGTGAAACCGTTGACCGAGACGGTTTTCTTCTTCAAACACCCCATGATAACCGTAAAAACGCATCCCGTTCACAAATACTTTATCCATGTCTATCCCCTCCAATCATCGCATCCATCATCTTCGCCGCACGGGCGTTCGCTTTGACGTCGTGCACACGCACCCAATCGCACCCTTTCATGATTCCAAGACACGTTGTCGCTATCGTTCCTTCGAGACGCTCCTCTGTTGGTAAATCGAGCGTATGACCGATAAACGACTTACGCGACGTGCCGAGCAGAACCGGATACCCAAGACGTGTGATCACGTCAAGATGATTCATGAGTTCGAGGTTTTGCGTCACGTCTTTCGCAAATCCGATGCCCGGATCTAGCCAAATGTGCTCATCCTTTACGCCCGCTGCATGCGCAATCTCGATTGATTCCTGTAGATCGCTGACCACATCTTCGATGAAATGACGATAGTCCCGGTCTGTTCGGTTGTGCATGAGAATGATGGGAACCCCACATTCGAAAGCGACACGTGCCATCGAGCGGTCTCCCCATTTCGAACCCCATACGTCATTGATAATCGTCGCACCGGCCTCGATTGCCGCTCTCGCCACCATCGGCTTATACGTATCAATCGAAATCGGAACATCGATTTCTTTTGTCAGTCGACGGATGATCGGGACGACACGTTCAATCTCTTCTTCTTCGGAAACAAGTACCGCGCCAGGTCTCGTTGATTCTCCACCGACATCAATCGCATCGGCACCTTCTTGTACGAGTTGTTTCGCATGTCGTACAGCCTCCTCGATTGCCGTATACCGTCCCCCATCCGAAAACGAGTCCGGGGTCACATTTAAAATACCCATGACCTTCGTCATGCTTCCGCCTCCTAACCAATTGAGCGAACGAGTTTCGCCCACACTTCGTTAAATCGTACCCCGTCTTTACCGGGGTATCTCAGATTTCCATAATGCGTCACCGGAGCGACTTGTTGGATTGAATTCGTCATCCAAATCTCTTTCGCTGCAGTCAATTCTTCAAATGTCACGGGTTGTTCGATTACAGAGAAATGTTTCATCACCCATTGTCGTGTCACACCTGCGAGTGCTCCGCTCGATAGCGGAGTCGTGTATAACATATCATCTGGACCGACCCAAAAGATGTTCGACACGAGCCCTTCCACCACATGTCCATGTTCGTCCGCAAATAGTCCTTCAGCGCCTTGGTCTTGTAAGGTCCGTTTTCCAAGGATATTGTTCATATAATGATGTGACTTTAATCGAAAAGCCGCTTCAGGACGACTTCTCGGAAACGGGATCGGTTCGACCCGTTTCTCCTGTGGTACAACTTCTGAGGATAGCGGTTTGACGATCATGGTGACGTTCGGTGTCTCATAACGACCCGCGTAGAGACCGAGGGGCGCAACTCCTGCCGACACGTTCAAGCGGATATAAAGGTCGGGTGCATCGTTTTGACGGCACAGTTGCTGAATCGCCGTCCCGATTTCTTCCTTCGTGTATGGAAAATCGATCCACAGCTCATCGAGACTCTTCATCAAGCGCTCCCAGTGGGCATCGAACAGGAAAGGAACGAATTCATATGTACGGAACGTCTCAAACAAGCCCATTCCATACAAGAAGCCGTGATCTTCAACCGGAATCAACACCTTCTCTCGTTCGACTAACTCTCCGTTATGCCAATACCACATGACGATACTCCTCGATAAAGTTTCGAATCATTTCCTTCCCGTGCTCAGTCAAAATCGCTTCAGGGTGATATTGCATCCCTTCGATCGGAAGCGTTCGGTGACGGAGTGCCATGATTTCTCCAGTCTCCGTCTCTGCAGTGACCACTAGACATTCTGGTAGAGACGAACGCTCCACGGCCAACGAATGATAACGGGTCACGACCGACTGTTGCGGAATCTTCTTGAAAATCGATTTTCCGTCATGTTGAATCTTCGACGTTTTTCCATGCATGAGCCGCTCAGCATGGACGACTTCTCCACCGAACGCTTGCGCAATCGCCTGATGTCCGAGGCAAACCCCTAAAATCGGGATACGACCCGCAAACGCTTGGATTGCCTCGACGCTAATTCCCGCCTCATTCGGAGTGCAAGGTCCCGGCGAAATGACAAGATAACTCGGGGCAAGCGCCTCGATCTCTTGAATCGTGACTTCATCGTTTCGATACACGACTAGTTCTTGACCGAGTTCACCGAAATATTGCACCAAGTTATACGTAAATGAGTCATAGTTGTCGATTAATACAATCATGTCGTTTCCTCCGTCATGTGTTTCGCCGCCCATAGCGCCTTCGCTTTGGACAGGGATTCTTCATATTCCGAGACCGGATCCGAATCGATCACGATACCTGCTCCCGCTTGAACGTATGCGATTCCGTCTTTTACGACCATCGTCCGAATCGTGATATTAAAGACGAGGTCGTCATCCCAACTTAACCAACCATATGAGCCAGTGTAGAGTCCCCGGCGAACTGGTTCGAGTTCTTCGATGATTTCCATCGTCCGAATTTTCGGCGCGCCGGTGATGGTACCGCCTGGGAACATCGCTGCCAGTGCTTCGGCTCCTGATACTTCATCCCGAATCGAACCTCGTACGTTCGAGACGATATGTTGTACGTGTGAGTACTTCTCAATCACCATCAACTCATCAACATGAACGCTGCCATATGCCGCCACCTTGCCGAGGTCGTTCCGTTCAAGATCGACGAGCATGACGTGTTCGGCCCGCTCTTTCTCGTTTTCAAGCAATGTGTTCGCCAACTCCAAGTCTTCCACATCATCTTTGCCACGTGGACGCGTACCCGCGATCGGGCGTGTCGAAATGTCGGTTCCGTGTTTTTCAAGCAACAACTCTGGTGAAGCGGAGACCATCGTTAAAGCGTCATCCACGAAATAGCCCATATAAGGAGATGGATTCATTTGACGCAACGTATCATATACTCGACGCGGGTCAGCGAGAAGTGGTTCGGACTGACGAACGCTCAAGTTCACTTGGAACACATCCCCTTCTACGATATAGGACTGAATCCGTTTGACCGCTTCAACAAACTCTTCCTGGGACATGGAGCGCGATCGTTCTATCGGTGACTGCCCTGTCGGCTTGAACGCGTAATGCGACTCGACGTTCCACATGGCCGCCAATCGGTCCGCCTTACGTTCTGCACCTTCCTCCGCCGTCACCATCAAGTACAGGGTCGAATCCACTTCATCGAACACCGCCACCTCGTCAAATAGAAGAAACGAGACGTCTGGTGTCGACAAATCATCCTCCGCTTGCTGAGGGAGACGTTCAATCGTCCGGGCCACATCATAACTGACATACCCGATCATGCCACCAAAGAAAGGTGGAGCCCCTTCCGGACGCTCGGCCTCAAATCGCTTCCGTACCTCACTGACGAGCTCAAGCGGCTTTCCGTATAGCGTTTCTGTCGTATCTCCCACTTGCAAGAGTCCGACACCGTCTTTTACATGAAAGCGACCGAACGGCTCGATTCCCGCAATCGTATACCGTCCCGCTCTCCCACTCTCTAACCATGCATGATACGGTTGATCCGCCGTCAACGTCATGTATGCCTCATACACCTTCTCTTTCGTCATCCGCTTTGTTCTGAACGCAGTCGATCTCACATGTCATTCCTCCGTCTATTCATTCATGCCTTTTATTGTACACAAGAAAAGGCAGCAATCGAAAGAGAATGTCTCTCGATTACTGCCTGAAATGTTATACGCGACTCTCGTTTGACTCTTCATCAAACTGATAGAGCGGCGTGCTCAAGTAACGTTCACCGTTTGACGGGATAATCGCCAATACATTTTTCCCTTTACCAAGGCGTTTCGCTGTATCAAGTGCTGCCGCAATGGCAGCTCCTGAAGAGATACCACCGAGGACACCGTTCGTACGTGCCGCCTGACGAGCATATTCGAACGCTTGCTCTGTCGTGATTTGAAGAACCCCTTCATAAATCTCCGTGTCGAGGATGGATGGAACGAATCCAGCCCCAATCCCTTGAATCTTATGAGGTCCCGGTTTCCCGCCTGATAAGACAGGTGAATCGACCGGTTCAACGGCGAGAATTTTTACGTCCGGGTACTTCGCCTTCACGACTTTACCTGCGCCGGTGATGGTACCGCCCGTCCCGACTCCGGCAATCAAAGCGTCGACTGAAAGTCCTGATTCTTCAAACGCCTCTACAATCTCAGGTCCCGTCGTCATTTCATGGACGTTCGGGTTAGCTGCGTTATTGAATTGTTGCGGGAGGAAGTAGCCATGTTTCTCTGCTTCTTCAGTAGCGCGACGAATCGCTCCACCCATCCCTTCAGGTCCTGGTGTCAAAATTAATTCGGCCCCGTATCCACGAAGGAGGTTTCGGCGTTCCATGCTCATCGTTTCAGGCATGACGAGAATGGCTTTATATCCTTTTGCGGCACTGACCATCGCGAGACCGATGCCCGTGTTTCCGCTAGTTGGCTCGATGATTGTATCACCTGGCTTCAAGATGCCGTCTTTTTCAGCCGCTTCGATCATGGCGAGGGCGATCCGGTCTTTAACGCTTGATCCCGGGTTCATATATTCGAGCTTCAGATACACGTTGGCATCCTCTGGTCCAGTCATTCCGTTCAATTTCACAATCGGAGTCTTTCCAATCAAGTCTGTTACTGAGTTTACGATACGCATTGCATTTCCTCCTTCATAATTCCGACTATTCCGATATTGTTATCATACCCTATCGAATTGAAAATATGCAATTTGGAACGTTGCTTACGCCTGTGCCTGTACTTTCATCGTCTCTAACTGTTCCGCTGAGAAATGATACTTTTCGCCACAGAAATGGCATACGGCTTCAGCTCCGCCATCTTCTTCAATCATCTGACGAATCTCTTCTTTTCCGAGACCGATAATGGCGCTTTCCATTCGTTCACGGCTGCATGTGCAGTTGAACTGGATCGGGTTCGTGTCGAGGACATCGAGGCTATCGCCAAGGAGTAATTGAAGCATTTCTTCTGGCGTTTTTTCTTCACCAATCAAAACCGATACGGGCGGGAACGTCTGAAGTGCTTTTTCGAGCGCTTGTACCGTCTCTTCAGAAGCGTTCGGGAGCAACTGGACGATGATTCCACCTGCAGCAAGAATCGATTCATCTTCCGGTAAGACGAGGACACCCGCCCCGACGACTGACGGCACTTGCTCAGATGTGGCGAAGTAGTACGTGAAGTCTTCACTGATTTCGCCCGTTTGAATCTCTGAAGAACCGCCGACATAGTCTTTCAATCCTAAGTCTTTAATGACAGAGATGGTTCCTTTTCCGACGGCTTCGCCGACTTTCAATTTCGTCAACCCTTGTTCGTTGACGAATGTACCGCCATCGACACGCGGGTACGACACATATCCACGAACATCTCCCTCTGTATCCGCGTCCACGATGATTTTCCCGATTGGACCATCACCTTCTACTTTAAGCGTGACACGCGCTGCACCTTTTTGCATCGCTCCAATCATCGAGCCGATCGTCATCGTCCGTCCGAGGGCAGCTGAAGCAACTGGTGTCGTTTGATGACGAAGTTGCGTCTCATATACCGTTTTTGTCGTGCGTGCGGCAAAGGCACGAACCTCTCCGTTAAAACCGAGGGCACGAACGAGATAGTCATCCTTCATCTGGTCGAGTAATGCTTGTTGTTCTGTATGAATCATATGATTTAACTCCTTTAGTTTACTTTTGATTGCGCTCGTAAATGAGACGAAGGCCTTCGAGTGTCAGGAACGAATCCACATGGTCGATCGTCTCTGCATGTTCACTGATCAATCGCGCCAGCCCTCCCGTTGCAATGACAGTCGCTTCACCGACTTCACGCTTCATCCGGTTCACGATACCGTCCACTTGGGCCACATATCCATAATATGTCCCCGATTGCATCGCTTGAATCGTGTTCTTCCCGATGACTGTCGGCGGGGTCGCCAATTCAATCCGAGGTAGTTTCGCGGCACGCTGATAGAGTGCCTCCACTGAGATCATGATACCTGGTGAGATGATTCCGCCATGGTAACGACGTTTCTCATCGATGTAACAATACGTGGTTGCCGTTCCAAAATCAACAATTATGAGCGGACCGTCATACTTGGCGATTCCAGCCACCGCGTTAACGATTCGGTCGGCCCCGACTTCGCGAGGATTCTCGACGTGAATGTCCAACCCTGTCTTCACACCTGGTCCCACAACGATTGGACGTACATTGAAGTATCGTTGCGACATTTGTTCAAGTGGGAAAATAACAGGAGGTACGACAGAAGATAAGATCACTCCCTCGACCTGGTCGAACGAGACGTTCGAATGATCGAATAGCGATTTCACCAGCATGCCGTACTCGTCGGTCGTTTTTGTACGATCCGTTGAGATGCGCCAATGGTGTACGAGATGATCTCCATCGTACATCCCGAGAACAATATTTGTATTTCCAACATCAATCACTAAAATCATGATATAGTTCCTCACTTTGTTGTCAATTGCAGTTCGCTCGAATTATAACACGAAAAAAGACGAATGCCTCGTCAAGGGCATTCGTCTTTTTCATTAACGTGATTCGTTATTCGGACGTTCTGTCGGTGTCGCTTCTGGCTTATCGCCTTCAGGTACGACATCCGGCTGGCTGTCTTGGACAACTTCAGGTTGATCGACGACTTGACCGTGTTGAACGGCTGCATCATCTTTCTTCGCTGCGTCATCCGCATCCGTCGATCCATCCACGTCCTCTTCCGGCTCATGCGGAAGATACTCGCGTGTCTTGATCAAATGACGAATCTGTTTCGAGTCGAGCGTCTCGACATCAAGCAGCGTCTTTGCAACGAGTTCGAGATCTTCGCGACGATCTGTCAAAATCTGCTTCGCTTTCGCGTAACAGCGATTGATGATGTCTCGAATCTCCAAATCGATTTCTTGCGCAATCGCATCCGAGTAGTTCTGCTCGGTCTGGAAATCGCGACCAAGGAAGACTTGTCCGCCATGGTTTGAACCGAGCTGGAGCGGTCCGAGTTTATCGCTCATCCCGTAATCCATGACCATCTTACGTGCGATACCAGTAGCGCGCTGGAAGTCATTGCTCGCTCCGGTCGACACTTCTCCAAAGATGACATCTTCGGCGACGCGACCACCAAGAAGACCAACAATCTTGTCTTCGAGTTCAGGTTTTGTCATGAAGTAACGATCTTCTTTCGGAAGCATGACGACATATCCGCCCGCGTTTCCGCGTGGAACGATTGTCACTTTGTGTACTTCATCCGCATTCTCAAGCTCGAGACCGATGATTGTGTGACCTGCTTCGTGATATGCAACAATGTTGCGCTCTTTTTCAGAGATGATGCGACTCTTCTTCGAAGGACCTGCGATAACACGGTCAATCGCTTCTTCCACATCGACAACTGAAACAGCTGTACGGTTCGAACGTGCCGCAACGAGTGCCGCTTCGTTCAAGAGGTTCTCTAAGTCTGCCCCAGAGAAACCAGGCGTACGTTGTGCAATCGACTTCAAGTCCACCGTCGAATCGAGTGGCTTGTTACGTGCATGGACTTTCAATACTTCTTCGCGACCTTTGACATCCGGACGATCGACCGTAATTTGACGGTCAAAACGACCTGGACGAAGGAGGGCCGGGTCAAGGATATCTGGACGGTTTGTCGCCGCAACCATGATGATTCCTTCGTTATCACTGAATCCATCCATCTCAACAAGAAGTTGGTTCAGTGTTTGTTCACGCTCATCGTGTCCACCACCGAGACCGGCACCACGCTGGCGACCGACCGCATCAATTTCATCGATGAAGATGATACATGGCGCATTCTTTTTCGCGTTTTCGAACAAGTCACGAACACGTGACGCCCCGACCCCGACAAACATCTCAACGAAGTCCGAACCTGAGATCGAGAAGAACGGAACACCGGCTTCACCGGCTACCGCACGAGCCAAGAGTGTTTTACCTGTCCCTGGAGGACCTACGAGTAAGACCCCTTTTGGAATACGTGCGCCGAGTTTCGAGAATTTGCGAGGATCTTTCAAGAATTCAACGACTTCGATGAGTTCTTGCTTCTCTTCGTCCGCCCCAGCCACATCTTTGAATGTGACGCGACGTTTCTCTTGGTCGTATAGTTTCGCCTTCGATTTCCCGAAGTTCATCACACGACCACCACCGCCACCACCTTGCGCTTGGTTCAACAAGAAGAAGAACAAGATGAAGATGATAATGAATGGTAAAATCGCGAAGACGATGCTGAACCAGCTACTGTTGGATTCAGCCTCCTCGATTTGAATATCCGTATTCGCTCGAAGCTGCGTTAATACATCCGCATATTCCGCTTCGTTCGCTGGAATGTTTGTTTCATAACGTTGGTCTTCATCTCCTGTAAGATCGCCTGTAATCGAGATAGCCCCCGGGATTTCTTGTACGGTTGCCGTCTCAATCCGATCATCTTCCACATATTCTAGGAATTTCGAATACGAGAGCGTTTCACTCTGACTATTCGGATTCTGCAAATATTGAAGGAACAAGATCAAGGCTAGGAAAATCACACCAAAAACCAATGTGTTTTTCACTGCACGATTCATTCTCTGCCTCCTATTCCGAGAAACGATGTTCTCGCCCATTCAGTATATGCCTATACTTTGGGGATTTCCTTTATCTTACCACGTCACATTTTCAAAAGAAAAACGTTAGCCCCCGTAAACGCTCGGTTTGAGCACACCGACATAAGGAAGGTTACGATATTTCTCTTCATAATCAAGACCGTAGCCGACAACGAATTCGTGTGGAATCACGAAACCGCTATAGTCTGCTGATAAACCATTTTTACGGCCAGTCGGCTTATCGAGAAGCGTGACAATCTTCACAGACTTCGCTTTACGGTATTTAAGAAGATCGACGAGGTAACCAAGCGTCAATCCACTATCAATAATATCTTCTACAATCAAGATGTCGCGTCCTTCTACAGATGTATTTAAATCTTTCTCGATTTTCACTTCACCTGTCGAAGAAGTTCCTCCATGATACGTCGACACATCCATGAAATCCATCTCTAAATGGATATCCATTTCTTTGACGAGGTCCGACATGAATGGCATCGCGCCTTTCAATACACATACGAGAAGCGGGAACTCTTCTTTATAGTCTTCGCTCAATGTTCCAGCGAGTTCTTTCACCTTTTCTTGAATCTCTTCACGTGAGATTAAAATTTTCTCCATATCGTTCATTAATGACATCTTGAAATCCTCCTCTTTCTGTTTCGACACAATCATCATTTTACCATTAATCGTAGGCAAATCGCATCCGACTTGTCTAGAAATTCTGAAACTCTTACCCCAACAATCGCGAGAATTCGTCCCGAGGCGTCCTCAAGCAACGGGAGCGTCGGTCGAATGGTTCGCTCAACCTTTTCATCGATTAGGATGCGGGATACTTTTTTTGTCCCCACGTTCAACTGCATTCGATCTCCAGGTGCGAGCGAACGAATTGTCAGCGGATAAGTGATTTCCTTTAGCGGAATACCTTCTCGTCCTTCTTCGATGTACAACGAAACCGTACGCTTTCCAAATTGAACGACGGCCGGTAACGACTCGACCTGAACGGGGTGAAGTGATGCTTCTGTCGAACGTTGTACAAGATTAAGTACCCTCTTCTGCTTCATCATGAACCACTCACCTGACAGGTGATAGGTTCCGGTGTCCTTTTGACTCATGCTTAACTTTTCGACCGCCTCACCGACCTCTACCCCATAGCGACGGGACAGCAAGCGAGCGACCGTATACCGCTCAAGTGAGGATAAGCGATTAAACTCATCAAGTTTCACATGAAACGCTTTCATTTCAAGATCCACATTTTCTTCAATCCATCGCCCACATGACTGGTAACGCATGTCCCATTCAGCGTATGCCTGTTTCGCCGTATCGTATACATCGTCAACGACTGTCGGCCACAGTTGTTTCAGCCTCGGGATGATTTCGTGACGGATCCGATTCCGTAAATAGGTCACTTCCTGATTGGTGGCATCTTCCCTCCAGGCAAGTTCGTTTTTCCGAGCATACTCGATGAGTTGCACCTTTGTTTCTCTTAATAAAGGACGGATCAACGTCCCACGCCCGAACGTTCTTCTCTCGGGAATTCCTTTCACTTCGATTACGTTTCGGTGAAGTTGAATGAGAACCGTCTCCAACACATCATCCGCATGATGAGCCGTGGCCAGTGTATCGTATCCATGTTCATTCATAACGTCTTCAAAAAAGCGGTAGCGGGCCTTACGGTAATGCGCCTGTGATGCTCCTTCTTGAAAATGGAGACGCGTCCCATGAAACGCGACTTGGTAGGATGCCGCTACGTGTGCGACGAACGTGTACTCTTCATCTGATGCTTCTCGTAAACCGTGATGGACGTGCGCCACCGCCACATCCCATCCTTGCTTGACGAGACGGTCCAATAAGACAATGGAATCGACTCCACCGGACACAGCGACGAGTACCTTTTTCATGAATTCCCTCCTTGATATAACAAAAGAAGCCATCTCGATTGAGATGGCTTCTTTACGCTTAGGTTAAGTGACCCGTACGGGATTCGAACCCGTGTTACCGCCGTGAAAGGGCGGTGTCTTAACCGCTTGACCAACGGGCCTAAATAAAATGGTAGCGGCGGAGGGAGTCGAACCCACGACCTCACGGGTATGAACCGTACGCTCTAGCCAGCTGAGCTACACCGCCATGTTATTGTTGTGTCCTAAGCACATTTTCTATAATAACCAGTCACCATTCGAGTGTCAATTCTTTTTTTATATTTTTTTAAGAAAAAAATCGTGTATAGTGTCGTCTTAACCACTATACACGATTTTGTATCGTATTTACATCATGCTTCTGATGCGACTTGACGATATTTTTTCTTCCATGCGATCCGGAAGTACGCCCATAGTAATGCAAAACATCCGGCAGCCACAAACACTAAATAGGTTGTCGCCGTCTGCAAGTACTGCGCACCATCTGCCGATAGAATTTCTTTATATCCGGCAACCGTATACGTCATTGGAAGCAAGGCATTGAATGGTTGCAATGCTCTTGGAATCAATTCAAGCGGGAACGTCCCGGCTGACGTCGTCAATTGTAAAATCAACAAGACGATCGCCACGAAACGTCCAGGGTTTCCGAGTGTTGTCACGAGCAACTGTACGATAAAGAGGAACGTGATGCTCGTCAACCAGCTGAAACCGAAGAATTTCAATGGTTCGCTCACTTCAAGACCGAGCAGTTGCACCATAGCCACATCGAGAATCAAGGCTTGCAAGAATCCGACGACCATGAGGACACCAGATTTCGACAATACCCACGATAGACTACGTTTCGGGCGCCCTGCTGGATCGTATAATGGATAAACGATCGAGAGAAGGAGTGCCCCAACGAAAAGTCCGAGTGACATAAAGTACGGAGCAAATCCAGTACCGTAGTTTGGCACCTCGTGAATCGAGTTGTCGACGAGCGACACTGGACCGGCCATCATCTCGACGTTGTCATCTGTTAGACCGATGTCTGCGTCTTTCGCACCTTTTACCAAGGCGTCACGAAGTTCATCGCTACCTGATGCGAGCTCTTTCATTCCGTCAGCGAGTTCACCGCTACCGTCTGAAAGTTCTTCTCCACCATTCGCGAGCTGATTCGCGCCATCCGTTAGCTTGCTCGTTCCGGCTCCGGCACCCTTCGCACCTTCGGCCAGTTCACGGCTTCCTGACTGCAACTTTTGACCACCGTCCGCTAATTGATTCGCACCATTCACCAATTCATTCGTACCGGTGCTTGCGCTCTTCGCTCCATCCGCAAGCTTTTCGCTACCCTCAGACAACTGTCCAGTCGCGTCTACAAGCTTGTCACTTCCAGCGGCGAGCTCAGTTGTCCCATCTTGAAGTTGTGTCGCGCCTTGATTGAGCTTCGCACTCGCTGACACAAGTTCTTGGGAACGATCGGCCGCCGTTTGCGTACCTTGCTCGATTTGACTTGAACCACTTGCCAATGCGTTCGCACCTTCGGCCAATTTCGTTTGACCGGTACTCAATTCAGAAAGTCCAGTCGATAGTTTGTCTGCACCTGTACCTGCCTGATCAAGACCTGCGCCAAGTGCGACCTGTCCTTCTTTCACTTTTGTCGCGCCAGCGGATAGTTGATCAAACCCGGCCACCGTCTCTTGCTTCCCTTCGCTCAGTTGTGCCGCAATGGCTTGAAGCATTTCAGGTGATGCCGATTGACCCGACTCAGCGAGCGCTGTCAATTGTCTAATCAACTCATCTTGTTTCGCAGTCAATTCAGACTTCATTTGTCCGATTCCATTGACCACGTCTGTTTGACCCGCAACAAGTGCCGCGTTTCCGTCCTTCGCCTGAGTCAACGCTCCTGAGAGTTTTGTGGCACCATCCTGTAATGCAGATGCCCCCTCTTTCGAGCGCTCGATGCCGGCAGCAAGGTCTTGAACACCTTGGTTCAACGTCTTCGCACCTGTGTGCAGCTCATCTAGTTTAGATGCGAACGCTCCTGTTCCGTCAACGAGTTGGCTCGTCCCGCCTTGTAAGGCAGAAGCGCCCTCGCTGACACGATGGACCCCGTCCGAAAGTGAGGCTGAGCCCTCGTATACTTGTTGACTGCCATCCGCGAGTGCAGATGAGCCATCGGCCAATTGCGAAACACCATCACGTAATTGACTTGCTCCATTCGCCAGTTCCCGTTGTTTCGAAGCGAGAAGCTTCGTCCCATCCGCGAGTTCTGATGAACCATCGGCCAACTGAGTCATCCCATCGTTTAATTGGCTTGCTCCATCCGCGAGCTCACGTTGTTTCGAAGCGAGAAGCTTCGTCCCGTCCGCCAACTTGACGGCACCGTCTTTTGCTGACGTTGAGCCGTCCGCAAGTGTCGCTGCACCATCTGCGGCTTCACCAAGTCCGTCTGCCACATCATTCAATCCGTCTTTCAACGCACTGACATACTGTTTCGAGACTTCGGTCGACAGTTCCGCTTTGACTTGTTCCATCGCGGAACCACCGATTTGTGCGGCTAAGAAGTTATACGATTCATTTGCGATATACTTCAGTTCGAGTTGCTCCGGATGTTCATCTAAAGCAGTCGTCGCTTTTTCTGAAAAGTCTTTTGGAATCTCAATCGCCATGTAGTAGTCATGGTCTTTCAGTCCAGATTCCGCTTCTTTCTTCGTCGTTTCGACGAACTTGAACGCCTCCGAATCCAGCAGCTTATCAATGAGGTCATCTCCAATCGCAAGCGACTCTCCTTCAAACGTTGCCCCTTTGTCTTCATTGACGATGGCGACCGGCAAATCTTTCATCTGTCCATACGGATCCCAAAAAGCCCATAAGAACATACCGGCGTACATTAACGGTACGAGTGCGACCGCAAGAATCGGAACCAACACACGTGGGTTCTTGAAGATACTTCGCCACTCCGCCATCCACAGTTTCCATCCATTCATTTTTCTCTCCACCTTCACTTATAAAACATAACTATTTTTTCATGTTCCCTATTTTGCTCCCTTCCTCGAAAAAAAGCAACTCTTTTAGTTATTTTTTATAAATTTTTTAAACAGAAAAAAAGCCATGAACGAAAATGTTCATGGCTCGTCTCATTACAAGACCTCTATGGTTACGAGTAGAAGCTAATTGGTATACGAAGGATTACCCGCGCTTGGCTCCGCGTCCACCGCGTTTTGAGTCTGTTTGACGTTTCAACGTCGAAAGACGCTCGTCGCTATCTTTCAAGAACTTACTCATCAATGTATCAAATGTTTCTGGTTCACGACGTTGTTCACGACGACCGCCACCACGTGGGCCGCCACCGCGTGGACCGCCGCCACCGCGTGGACCACCTTGACCTGGGCCACCTGGACGTGGGCCACGAGAGAAACGCTCACCAGCTGGACGCTCAGGACGCTCAGGACGTTCGCTTACAGGACGGTCGACTGCTTTCTTGATGGACAACCCGATTTTCCCATCATTTTCGACGTTCAACACTTTTACCGTGACTTCTTGACCGACTGTCAACACTTCGTTAATGTCTTTGACGTAAGAGTCTGCCACTTCACTGATGTGTACTAATCCTGTCTTGCCATTTGGGAGCTCGACGAACGCTCCAAAATGCGTAATCCCTGTAACCTTACCTTGTACCTTGCTTCCTACTTCAATTGACATAAAATAATGTACTCCTTTTTTGATTGATTCTTTCTAATTATACGAGTCGTTTCCCTAACGGTCAACGAACCGACTTATTCCTCTGGCGAGAAGTAGAAAATAATCTCTCCATCTTTAGAGAAAAGCAGTTCGTTTCGTGCTAAGTTCGCGATATAATCTTCATCCTGTAACCGTTCCACTTGCTCTTTCAACTCATCCTGTTCGGCCTGCTGTTCACGCAACTCCACTTTTGCTTGTGCATAGGCTTGTTGCTGGTCCGATACGTACCCTACTTTCGAGAAGTAACTCTGTCCAATCAACACCATGACAAATAAAAACAGGAGAGAGGCTGCCGCCAAACGACGTCGAAGATGAACTCGTCGGCGATGTGTATCTTTTTCTAGCTGTTCTCTACGCTCATCTAGCGCTCGAATGCGTCGGTGTCGATCCATCGGATTACGTCCATTCATCGCCTCATCCCCCTCCTCTTAATACATTAAGTATACTTTTTTTTATGAGTTGATACTACCGTCCATCTTCTCTTCTTTAAGTAAACGATACATTTCTTTCGCATCTTCTTTACGTGCATGTTCTGCGATTGAATCGATGACGACCGTGACGAGTTTATTTCCGAAGCGAATTTGTAACTCATCTCCGACTTTGACTTCTGTGCTCGCTTTCGCGACTTGCCCATTCAGTTGAATTCGTCCTTGGTCCGCCACTTCTTTTGCCAACGTGCGACGCTTGATTAGACGTGACACTTTTAAAAACTTATCTAGTCTCATAAACCTTTCTCCTTTGCCTCGTTCCAAAGCGCATCCATCTGTTCGAGTGTCATCTGGTGAAGGTCACCGTTCGCTTCCACATACTCGAATCGACGTTTGAACTTTCGGTTCGTCTGTTCTAATGCTTGCTCGGCATTCAGCCCAACGTATCGCGCGATGTTCACGATGGAGAACAATACGTCCCCAAGTTCCGATTCATCACTTAGGTCTTCATGCCATTCTTTTAACTCTTCTTCCAGTTTTTCGAAGGCACCGGATACGTCATCCCACTCAAATCCGACGTGAGCCGCTTTCTTTTGAAGTTGCTCCGCTCGCATCAATGAAGGTTGGTCGACGAGAACACCATCGAGTTGCGATTGTTTCTTTTCCCCTTTTTCCGTCTGTTTAATCGCATTCCAGTTTTTCAACACGTCAGAGGCATCTTCGACGGTGACATCGCCAAAGACGTGCGGATGGCGGCGTACCATCTTCTCACTGATAGAACCGATTACGTCACGAATATCGAAATAACCCTCATCTTCTCCGATTTGAGCATGCAACATAACTTGAAGCAAGACGTCCCCGAGTTCTTCGATGATGGCATCATCGTCTTCTGCATTGATTGCTTCAATCAACTCATACGCCTCTTCTAATAGGTACTTGCGAAGTGACGCATGCGTCTGTTTACGATCCCACGGGCACCCGTCTGGTCCTCGAAGCGTTGCGATGATTTGTTTGAGTGTCGCAAAATCTTTCGCCAAATACGATTCATCCACGAGCGGTGGAACGTAGAGGGTCGTCAAGTTATTCACTTCCGCCATCCGGTCCATTTCGAATAACGGAATGTGCTCAATCCGTTCTTGCGTCGTACCGGCAGCCGTCACAAGGGTGACGGGATGGTCGTCCGGATACCGTTCCATCAATTGCACTTTGACGTCACCCGCCACGAATCCATCGTACACTTGCCCGATAAGCACATGTTGGGTCACCTGCAAACGTTCAAGGTCGAGCGCAGTCGCATCAAGCAGTTGAAATCCATTGATTGGATCAATTCGGAGCGTCTGGAACATGGCATCGAGGAAGCTCTGTCCATCGAGCACATGAAGATCGGCTCCCCGTTCCACCAATAGTTCGACGGTCCGTTCCGCTACGAACGGATGGCCCGGTACGGCGTATGTGATCGCCATTTCTTCACTTTTACTCAATAACGTCTCGACAATCTGGTCGTACACTTCTTCAAACGTATCACTCGATTCATAGACCGAATCAAATGATTCGAACACGAGTCCTTCCGCTTCTAACTCTTGAACGACAGGGTGTTCTTTTGTGCGCAACCAGACGAGCGGTTGCTGCTTTAAATGGCGGTACACACCGAGCGGCAATTGATTCAACTCACCAGACCCGAGTCCGACCACCGTGATTGTATAACCCATATTAGTTCTCCTTTTTCTCGAGCACGTCGAGCAGACGACTTCCGAACGGGATCAGTTCCCATTCCGCAAGTGACAGCATTCGCGTACTCCATAATCTCCATACATAGAGGAAGGCACCGCTACACACCATTCCGATTAACCAACCGAACGCAGTGATTCGCGAGTCGACCCACATCTGACCTAGCCAGTTTAACACGGCAATGAGGATCAGCATGGGTACGAGGGCTTTCCATAGCGACTTATAGTGTTTCGATCGAAATGATCCGAGCGGAATCGAGCGGTCAAGCGCCCGGAAATTATAGAACGCCATCGCTAAAAATCCAATGGATGTTCCGATTGCCGCGCCTTCAATTCCGTAACTCGGTACGAGCCATGCGTTTACCGCACTTTTCACTAACATTGCGACACCCATGCTGCGTGCCGCGACCCACTCTCGGTCAATCGCCTGCAAACATGTCATGCTCGCAATCGCCAAGGAGGCAGCGAACGTGCTCGTCGCTAAGAAGACAAGGGCTCGTGTCCCAGATTCATCTTCAAACAGGGCCACATTTAAGAAAAACATGACACCCATCAATCCGATAGTCGCTGCACCAGCAATCGCCGTCGTCACACGAATCATCGACCGGAGTCCCTGCGTCGTCTTTTGCAGATGACCTGCCCGATAATGACGGACGAGCGTCGGCACATTGGCCATCCCGATGGTCGTGGTGAACAAAATGGCGAATTGCACGAGCGGATATCCTCGATCGAACACTCCTTTGCTCACCTTGGCCTCATACGTCCCACCCATCAAATTGACGATGGTGAAGGAGTCGACCAGTTGCATCCATAAAATCCCGAGTGACGCGAATCCGACCGCGAAACCCGTTGTCAACAAGAGTTTCATTCCACTCCGAAACGTGACGCGGCGCACCCTCACAATTCGCACTCCTCGTGCGCGATAAACTAAAAAGGCAATCGCCACAAGCCCACCGACGAGCGTCGCACCATACGCATATTGACTGAGCGTATATGCATCTTTTCCGAGACGGACCCCAATCCATAATAGAGACAGCATGACCGTCACGCGGACAAAGTTCTCGAGCACTTGCGACCATGCGCTCGGTCGTAAGTCATCTCTCGATTGAAAAGCCCCGCGCAACACGGCTGACGCCGGCATGAGTAAATAACTCAAACTGATCACGCGAAGTACAGGAGCTAGCTGCTCATCTCCGAGCCACCTTGCCAGGGTCGGGGCAAACAGCCATACCGTGACGACAAGCATGGACGAGAGTAGAAGTAAGGCGTAAAAGCTTCCCCATAAGACTTCTAACTTACGATTCGTCCCTTTCGCACCGACGCCGATTTTCGCAATGACGACCGGCATCGCATAAATGCCGAGTGACGCTACGATGGCCGCGAACGGATAGACGGTTTGATAGGCATAAAGCCCGAAGTCCCCCGCCAAGTTTTGATAGGGGACACGATAGGCGAAGCTGATCAGTTTCGATACGTAGCCGGCAAGGGCGAACAGAACGACGCCTTGCGCAAACTTACTTGGCGACCGCATCGCCCACCAACCGCTTCATCAGTTCTTCTAATACAGTATCGGCATCATTCAAGAGCTCTGTTAGTGGCATCCGACCGCTGAGCGATAGTTTCAATGCGCCGTCTTCTTGCCCTACCCCAAGCTTGCGACCAAGAGGCATCGACCATTCCATGAAGGACGGGACATCCAAAGCCGTCGTCGATTCTTTCGATAAGACAATCTCGATGCGTCCTGGCGTCTGCTTGATTCGACTCACTTTTGCCAGTTCTCCATAAATACGTAGACGTGTCAATTGAATGAGCAGCGCGACCGGTTCCGGGAATTCACCAAACCGTTCAATCAGTTCATCTTGAAGGGCGAACAACGCGCTCGGCGTATCTATATATTTGAAGCGTTTGTACATCTCAATCTTCAATTCGCTATCTGACAAGTAGTCATCAGGAATATACGCATCGGCCTGGAACGTGATCTCCGGTTTGAAGACGACTTGTTTCGCTTGTCCACGCATACGGTCTTTCCGTTCCTCAATGGCTTCAGAAAGCATTTGTGAGTACAGGTCAAAACCGACCGAATCGATGAATCCAGACTGTTGTGCACCGAGTAAGTTTCCGGCTCCACGAATCGACAAGTCGCGCATTGCAATCTTAAACCCACTGCCGAGCTCCGTGAACTCTTTGATGGCTTGAAGACGACTTTCTGCCACTTCCGTCAAGCGCTTGTCTTTCCGATACGTGAAGTACGCATAGGCGATTCGATTCGAACGTCCGACACGACCTCGAAGTTGGTAGAGCTGGGACAGCCCCATCTTGTCCGCATCGTGGACGATGAGGGTGTTGACGTTTGGAATATCGATTCCTGTCTCGATGATTGTCGTCGAGACTAAAATATCCGCCTCGCCCTCTAGGAAGCTGATCAACTGACTCTCGAGCTCACTTTCCGTCATGCGTCCATGTGCCGTTGCAATTCGTGCATCCGGCAATAAGGCCCGAATCTCTTCCGCTTTTCGTTCGATCCCTTCGACGCGGTTATAGAGGAAGAACGCCTGTCCTCCGCGAGCGAGTTCACGTTCGAGCGCTTCACGCAAGACGATGCCGTCGTATTCCATGACGTATGTTTGGACAGGATAACGATTCTCTGGCGGTGTCTCTAATACGGACAAATCACGGATTCCGATCATCGACATATGCAATGTCCGTGGAATCGGAGTCGCCGTCAGCGTCAGGACATCGATGTTCGTCTTCAGCTGCTTCAGACGCTCTTTATGTTTGACGCCGAAGCGTTGTTCTTCATCGATGATCACGAGACCTAGGTTGGCGAACGTCACGTCTTTTGACAACACGCGGTGTGTCCCGACGACGATGTCGATGGTACCTTCTTTCAACCCTTTCTTCGTCGCGGTCATCTCGCTCTTCGAACGGAAACGACTCATGACTGATACGTTAATCGGGAATTCACTGAACCGCTCAAGCATCGTTTCATAATGCTGTTGGGCGAGGACGGTCGTCGGGACAAGGAATGCCACTTGTTTGCCGGCGAGTACGGCTTTGAACGCAGCCCGAATCGCCACTTCCGTCTTCCCGTATCCGACATCTCCACACAAAAGGCGATCCATCGGACGGGAGCGTTCCATATCCGCCTTGATTTCTGCGATTGAACGCACCTGATCTTCTGTCTCGGCATACGGGAAAGAAGATTCGAACTGACCCATCTCTTCATCGTCCGGCGGGAACGCGAAACCGACCGAGGCCTCTCGTGCCGCGTACAATTTAATGAGCTCATCAGCAATATCTTCAACCGATTTGGCAACTTTCGATTTTACTTTCTTCCACTCGGTGCCGCCGAGTTTATAAATCTTCGGCTCTTTGCCTTCGGCCCCAACATATTTTTGGACGAGATCGATTTGGTCGACCGGCACGTAGAGGGCGTCGTCCCCTGCATAGACGAGGTGCAGGTAATCCTGATGGATTCCACCGACCTCGATTGTTTTAATGCCAAGGTACTTCCCGATTCCGTGGTGCACGTGGACGACATAATCGTTCGGTTTCAGCTCTTGGTAACTCTTGATTCGTTCGGCGTTCGTCAAATTCTTCGTCTGACGTTTTCGTTTCGTCACACGCTTGAACAACTCTTCTTCCGATATGACAACGAGACGGCTCGTCGACAGTTCGAATCCCCCTTCGATTTGACCGATGATGACCGAGACACGTCTCGGTTCTAACTCTCCATCGACATTGGTGAAGGTCGAGGCGATTCCATAGTCGGAAAGAAGCGCTTCAATCTTATCTGCACGCGACTTATCTCCCGCAAGTACGACGATTCGTTGATCACCTTGCTGCCATCGTTCGATTTCCTGCTTCAATAGATGCATCTGACCGTGGAACGCCGGTAGCGGACGACAGCTCAAATGGACCGTATCGCTCTCCGGAATGCCCGCACGACGAGACGGAAGCAAGGAGAACGCGACTTGCTTCAAGTCGCGGAAGACTTTATGCATCGGGACGGCGAGCGTGTAATTGCTGACAGCCTCCCCTTTTTCGATAAGTGAGGAGAACCATTCCGCCTCTTCACGATCCTGTACGTCCGCAGCGTCCTCGATTCGTGCCACCTCATCTAAAATGAGGACGCCGTCTTTCCCAACGTAGTCAAGGAGTGTGGACGTATAGAGCAATGGCGAATACTTCCCAACTTTCTCCGGGAGGTCTCCACGCTCAAGCCGCTCGATGTCTGTCACGACTCCCTCTTCAAGGGCTTGACGGATGACTTCATTTCCAATCAATTCGACGGTTCGGTCGTACTGTTTCCGAAGCGCACCGCCCGCCTGCTTCAGCTGATTCTCCGTTGCGATGAACTCGGTCGCAGGCGTAATGCACACTTCCCCCACTACACCAAGCGAGCGTTGCGTTTCCGCGTCAAACGTGAAAATGGAGTCAATCTCGGTGTCGAACAAATCGATTCGATATGGGCGCGCTTCCGTAAGAGGATAAACGTCTAGAATACTCCCTCGTACGGAAAATTCACCAGGTGTGGTCACCGTTGCCGTTCGTTCGTAGCCCATGCCCGTCAATTGTTTCGCAAAATCCGCTAAATCGAGGTCACTTCCCGGCTTCAACATAACGCGACTATCTTGCCACGCTTCCGGACTCGGTACATAGCGTCGTAATCCACCAAGCGGCACGACAACAACGCCTCCTGTTTGGTCGAGGAGACGAGTACGGGCATCGATTCGGGCAGCTAGCAGTTCCGGACTAGACGTCAGTGACAGTTCACCTGCTAGCGTCTCATCGATCGGATACAACAACGTTTTGTCCGGACCGATGAGTGATTCAAGTTGATCGAACATCTTTTGGGCTTGATACATGTTATGCGTCACGACAATAAGACGTCTCGATGACGATTTCACGAGTCCCGCCAAGACGAGGGCTTTCGCGCTTGTCGTCAACCCCGTCACCAATTGACGGTCTACTTTTTGGAGTCGCTCTCGAATCACATTCGTTTCAGGGAGCGCCACCATAAATCTCTCTAAAGCATTCATTTGTTTTCCTCCAACTCATACGACAAAAAAGGGTGCAATGACCCTTTAGTTGTATCGATTCATCAGCGCCAGCCAATCTGTGTCCACAAAATCAGTGGCTGCGGTTACGGCGTTGTCGAGTGTTTCATTTAATTCCGGCAACTCGTCTTTACGATAGTTCATCAACACCCAGTCGACGACTTTAATCGGGTGCGGGGGACGACCGATTCCGAGCTTTAATCGTTTGAATTCAGCCGTTCCTAAGTGTTGAATGAGAGATTTGATCCCATTATGACCACCCGCGCTCCCTTTCGGACGGAAACGAAGCTTGCCGGGCACCATATCCAAATCGTCATAAATGACTAATAAATCATCAATCTCAATCTTATAATAATCTAAAATGGGACGGACGGCTTCACCCGACAAGTTCATATACGTGAGTGGTTTGACGAGTACTACGCGTTCACCATTGATTCTTCCCGTTCCCATAAGGGCATTAAACTTCGCTTCATTCAGCGAGATGCCATGCTTTTCGGCGAGACGGTCAATCGCTAAAAACCCGACATTGTGTCGCGTCATCTCAAACTTTTTCCCGGGATTCCCAAGACCGACGATGCATTTCATATCATTTCCTCCTGAACAAAAAAGCCCAAAGGCGAATGCCTCCGGGCCTCGTTTTTTAATCGAATAGGGTACTGACCGATTTATGCTCGTGTACGCGCATAATCGCTTCCCCAAGCAAATGGGCGACCGACATTTGCTTGATCTTGCTCGAGCAAGGACGACCCGTCAAATCGATGGTATTTAAGACGACCAACTCTTTGATTGATGAATTGTCGATACGTTCCATCGCTGGACCAGAAAGGACTGGGTGTGTACAAGACGCATACACTTCTTTCGCACCCGCTTCGACGATAGCATCTGCCGCAAGTGTGATCGTTCCAGCTGTATCGATGATGTCGTCGATCAAAATCGCCGTTTTCCCTTCGACACTGCCGACGATATTCATGACTTCAGCGACGTTCGCTTTCGGACGACGCTTGTCAATGATAGCAATCGGCGCTTTCAAACGTTCTGCCAATTTACGTGCACGTGTCACGCCACCGTGGTCTGGAGAAACGACCACGATATCTTTCGCTTGAAACTCTTCTGTTTCAAAGTAAGTCGAGATGAGCGGTACACCAAGTAATTGGTCAACCGGAATATTGAAGAATCCTTGAATTTGCGCTGCATGCAAATCCATCGTGATGACGCGTGTCGCACCCGCTACTGTAAGAAGGTCAGCGACAAGTTTCGCCGTGATCGGTTCACGCGAGCGTGCTTTACGGTCTTGACGTGCGTACCCATAATACGGCATCACGATGTTGATCGTACGGACAGAAGCACGTTTGAGTGCATCGATCATGACGAGCAATTCCATGAGCGTTTCGTTTACAGGCGAGCTTGTTGATTGGATGACATACACATCATCTCCACGAACACTTTCCTCGATGTTGATATAGAGTTCACCGTCGCTGAAACGTTTGACTTGGCAATCGCTGAGCGGGACACCAATTTCTTTCGCGATTTCTTCAGCAAGCGGGCGGTTCGAGTTTAAGCTAAATAGACGAATTTCTCGTTCGTATACAGTAGACATGTTTAGGATTCTCCTCCGTTGTTTTCCATAATGATTGGCAGCAAGTTATCGTTTTGTGTAGCCTTCTTTATTCGTTTGGCGTTCGCGTGCAATCGCTAGCGCCTCTTCTGGTACATCACTCGTAATCGTCGATCCAGCAGCGACAATCGCGCCTTTCCCGACTTTTACAGGGGCAATCAAGTTGACGTTACAGCCAACGAATGCATCGTCTTCCACGACTGTCTCGAACTTGTTCTTACCGTCATAGTTCACTGTGATCGATCCACAGCCTAAGTTGACGCGCTCACCGATTGACGCATCCCCGATATAGCTCAGGTGTGACGCTTTCGCACCGTCACCGAACGTCGATTTTTTAATCTCGACAAAGTTGCCGACGCGCGTGTTCGCACCGAGGACAGCTTGTTGACGTAAGTGAGCGAACGGTCCGACTTGAGCCGCCTCACCGATTCGGCTATTAGTCACGACAGACTGGCGTACGACGGCATGGTCTTCAATCACACTGTTGCGGATGTCCGAGTTTGGTCCGATGACACATTCTGAGCCAATCGTCGTCTTGCCAAGAATGACCGTTCCCGGATAAATGACCGTATCCGATCCGATGACCACGTCTGGTGAAATGTACGTCGATGCCGGGTCCATGAAGGTAACCCCTTCACGCATGAGACGCTCATTTGTCCGCTTGCGCATGATGGCTTCCGCTTGTGACAAGGCGACGCGGTCATTGACCCCGATCGTCTCATCAAACGTCGGTGCTGTATGCGCCGCAACCACTTCGCCCGCTTCTTTTGCGATTGAAATGACGTCAGGTAAGTAATATTCGCCCTGTGCATTGTTGTTACCGACTTGTTTGAGCGCATTGAACAACAATTCGTTATCGAATACGTACGTCCCTGTGTTGATTTCATTGATGGCGAGTTCTGCTTCTGAAGCATCTTTATGTTCCACGACTTTCGTCACATTCCCATCTTCACCACGAACGACTCGACCATATCCGGTCGCATCGTCAGCAATCGCAGTCAACACCGTGACTTTTGCTTGTTGCGCTTCGTGATGCGCGAGAAGGGCTTCTAACGTTTCTGCCGTGAGTAACGGTGTATCTCCACAGACGACAAGCGTCGCCCCTGATTTACCCGCAAGTTCTGCTTCAGCCATCTGAACAGCATGTCCTGTTCCAAGCTGCTCTTCCTGGACCGCATACTCTACCCGTGTGCCGAGCGTGTCTTGTACCGCTTCCGCCCCATGGCCAACGATTACGATTTGACGACTGACACCGATTTGGTCTAACTGATCGACAACATGTTCGACCATTGGTTTCCCTAGAACCGGATGAAGTACTTTATATAACTTCGACTTCATTCGCGTCCCTTTTCCTGCTGCCAAAATGACTGCAAAACGCTCCATGCTTGATTCGCTCCTATCTCACAACAGCTGTGATTGGTCTGTATAGTTCGGCTTTTCTGCAACTAAATCCTATTTACACCGTTTCTACTATATCGAAACCATGCCTTCGTTTCAATAGTTGTACCGTTCCTTAACCATTGAAACGCAAAAAAACAGCGGTAGGCAACCTAACCGCTGTTTTCTGTCATTCATGTGTACCGTATGACACATGTTGTGGGTCAAGGATTTCCACATCCATATTGGAATAGGTTTCCAATACAGCCGCTTCGACCTTTTGTCGCATCTCCCCGTTAATCGGATGCGCAATATCCCGAAAAATCCCTTCTGGTGTCCGTTTGCTCGGCATGGCGACAAATAGACCGCTACTTCCTTCGATGATTCGAAGATCGTGTACAACGAATTCATGGTCAAGTGTGATTGAGGCCAACGCTTTCATTCTGCCTTCTGTCGCGACTTTGCGAATTTTTACGTCTGTGATCTGCATGTTTCGCATCCCCTTTTTCATCGTTGTCTACGCCATGGTGTGGTCTTCTGTAAGGTTCAGTTGGTTTCAAACGAACGTCATGACTCCATATTGATAACTCTATACCCTCTAATCATAAAATGAAATCAAAATTTTGCCAATCACTTTAAGAATTGTTCCACATTCCCCCGCGAAATGGTGACAAGCCCTTCATCAGGATCGACATTCGTCAATTTCATCAAGCTGACGTATTCACTCACCATCTTTTTCTCGGCCCCTTCGGCCTCCATCAAGACACCGACACCCGCAAGATTGGCTTCAAATTCATTCAAGAGGCTCATCATCCCACGAATCGTCCCGCCGGCCTTCATGAAATCATCAATCAAAAGCACATTCGCACCACGTGGCAGACTGCGACGTGCAAGCGCCATCGTACGAATCGCTTTCGATGAACCTGATACATAGTTGATGCTGACCGTCGAACCTTCTGTGACACGGCTATCTGAACGCACAATCACAAACGGAACACCTAACTGTTCAGCGACCGCATAGGCAAGGGGAATCCCTTTCGTCGCAATCGTCATGACGACATCGACTTTCCGGTCAGCGAAGACGGACGCAAAAACCTGCCCCATCGGTTTCACTTGGCTTGGATTACCTAGTACATCTGTGAGGTAGAGATAGCCTCCTGGTAAGAGACGCTCCGGTTTTGATAGTTGCTCACAGAGCGTATCAATCATCTCCAGCGATTTTTCTTTACTCCATCCTGGGATAAACATGACACCACCGGCTGCACCAGGGACAGTGACCAATTTTCCGATCCCATCATGGGACAACATTTCACTGACAATGACAAGGTCTTCGCTAATCGACGACTTTGCAGCTTTATAGCGACTTGAAAACATCGACAACGAGACAAGCTGATGCGGATGATCAAGTAAATAACGGGTCATATCGACGAGACGACCACTTCTACGAATTTTCATACGGATTCTCCTTCACATCTTCAATAATAAACGAATGTTCTATTGAAAATATATCACTTTCATTCGTTTTTGTTCAATGTCTTTTGCCGAGAATCCGAACGACGAACACTTCTGGGCAAAATCCTTTCAATCCATTATAGATTCGATGCGCTTTTTGCTCATGTTCGATCAGCGCAAACACGGTCGGTCCGCTTCCACTCATGAGAACACCTTCCGCTCCGCAATGACGCATCGTTTCTTTGATTTGTTTCACTTCCGGGTGAAGCTTAAGTGTCACACTCTCAAGTGAGTTACCAAGGTGTTCACAGATTCCATGGAAATCTTTTTGACGAATCGCCTCCACCATTGCCTCGGTATCAGGGTGATGCACCTCTTCCATACGCACTGCCCGATACACATCTGCCGTCGATACCCCGATTTTCGGTTTACCGAGAACGACATAGCACGGTGGCGGGGCCGGAATCATTTCTAACTGTTCACCACGACCACGGGCGATAGCTGTTCCGCCGATGACACAAAATGAGACGTCCGATCCAATCTCGGCACCGAGCTCTGCTAGCTCCTCTAATGACAAGTTCAATGAAAACAGTTCGTTCATCCCACGGAGCGTTGCCGCCGCATCACTCGAGCCACCTGCAAGGCCAGCTGCCACGGGAATCTGTTTATCGAGCACAATCTCGACCCCTTGCTGAATGTTAAAACGTTCGCGCAACAATTCTGCTGCTCGATACGCCAAATTCCGATGATCATTCGGCACATAGGCGTGTTCTGATTGAATCCGAATCTCATCCGACTCTAAAACTGTCAACTCCAAGCGATCTGCCAAGTCGACTGTCGTCATTACCATTTCTACTTCATGATAGCCGTCCGGACGCTTTCCAAGGACATCAAGTGTCAAATTAATTTTTGCCGGCGCTTTCACACTGATCGTGCGCATCACGTTCACCCTTCCCATTTGTCTCCTGTTCGCCATTGTACCGTAAACGGGCGCACAAAAAAAGAAGCAGCTGCCAATGCATCCGCCCCTCATTTATAAATCAATTGCCGAATTCAATTTTAACTGTATCCGTTAGGACATCAGCGTAGCTATACGAGACACGTTCCACATTATGCAGGTCTTCATCCAATTTCACAACGAACACCGCAGGATATGTCTCAACGAGCGTTCCAAACCGAGTAACAACTTTCTTACGACCGCCGTTTGCTTTCAACGTCAATCGTTCACCAACATGCGATTCGAGTTTTTGTCTGATTTCTTGTAACGTCTTTGGCATACGCTTCACCTCACTGTTACAAGTATAGCACAATTGAATATGAAAATAAAGATTAATATTATAACGACTCGTTTTCAGGTCGTCAACTATTTTTAAGTGGTAAAATTGTGTCAGACAAACGTGCGAATTCTTCTAGGCTTAACGTCTCTCCACGACGTTTCGGATCGATTCCAGCCTCGTGAAGCGAACGTTCGAGTTCGACCTTATGTTCTTTCCCGATATAGTTTGTCAAATTGTTCAGGATGGTTTTACGGCGCTGAGCGAAGCTTGCTCGGGCCACATCAAAGAAAAATGCTTCGTCTTTCACTTGTACGGCCGGTTCTTTGCGCATCCGTAGTGTAATGACGGCCGAATCGACGTTCGGCGCTGGGATGAACACGTTTTTCGGCACGATGAAACTGACTTCTGCTTCCGCATAATACTGAATCGCAATCGATAGCGAACCGTATGCTTTCGTGCCTGGTTTTGCTCCAATCCGTTCTGCCACTTCTTTTTGAATCATCATGACGAGCGAGCGGAACTTAACGCCGCTCTCAAGCAAACGCATGATGATTGGTGTCGTGACGTAGTAAGGTAAGTTGGCGACAACCGAAATATCTTCAATACCTTCGTTTAAAAATTCTTGCTCTACGATTTCCCGTAAGTTCAGTTCCAATGCATCTCCATGGATGACTTTCACATGCGGATAAGGCGACATCGTATCATCTAAAATCGGCAAAAGACGTTGGTCGATTTCAAGCGCAACGACTTTTTTGGCACGCTTGGCCGATTGTTCGGTCAATGAGCCGATTCCGGGACCGATTTCAAGGACACCGCTCGCTTCACTCAGTTCTGCTGCTCCGACAATTTTACTCAAGATGTTCAAATCGATTAAAAAGTTTTGACCGAGCGATTTTTTGAATGAAAACCCATGTCGCTCTAAAATCGCTTTCGTTCGTTGGATTGTTGCAATGTCTTTCAACCCTGTTCCTCCTCTAATTGAGCAAGTGCCTGCTCCCACTCTTCAATCGTGACGCCGAGCGCCTCGACCCGTTTTACAAATTGTTTGGCATTCGGCTCACCGATTCGAAGCAACACCCCGAGTCGCTTCCGACGCGTCGCGGCCGCTGCTCCACCGATTAAATCCGCCTCCAATACCATTTTCCGTGTGACGATTGGTTGGTCCGTTTCGACACGCGGTTCAAACACTGCTCCTAAGACACGGCGAAGTGACTCCGGACTCGCATGTTCCACACCGATTTTCCCACGCTTGTCCTTCGCCTCGGCCCGAGGCAAGTGTGCGTGCTTACATCCTTTGACGCGTTCCTCGACAATCGCCCGAATACGATCTCCTGGATAATCTGGGTCCGTCAAAATGATGACCCCGCGCTTCTCCTGAGCACGACGGATTCGTTCAATCGTCTGATCGGATACGGCAGACCCGTTCGTTTCAATCGTATCGACGTCGAATACTTCTTGAAGTCGCGCCGTGTCGTCACGCCCTTCTACGACGATAATTTCTTGTATTTTCTCACGCATTGTCTGATCCTTCTTTCTCTTCTTCCTGCTTTGGAATCACCCAGATGGTGAGTGGTTTACGACCAAACGTTACGGCCTCTTCCTTTTCATCCATCATGATATCGATTTTTTGCCCTTTGATTGCACTTCCTGTATCCAAGGCAATCGCCATACCGATCCCCTCGACATATACACGGGTCCCGAGTGGAATGATGGCAGGGTCGACGGCAATGATGCGCATGCCTTCATACAAAATCGTGTCGGTTACATCATATCCGCTTCTTGTCAGCACGCGTCCGTCGTATGTTACCGTGTCTTCCGGGTTGTTCGTATAAGCGGTCGCTTCCACAAGCAATTGTTTCGCAGATGAAAAATCGAGTACGTCATCTGTTTTCGGCGGTTCGGCAATCTCGACTTCAGCTTCCGGAATGAATGGGCTCGATTCATCCGCGGTCGTTGACTCAGGCTCGGTTATCGGTTCTGCGACTTTCTTCGTTCCCACTTTGATAATCTGCGGCATCGTTTTACGCAATGTCTCGACATCTGTTTTCGTACGATTTGTAATTGTACCATTTTCCACAGTAAGTGCATACCTTGTCCGTTCAAGTCCAGGAACCCCGACCTGCACCATTTGCATCACACCTTCTTCGAGCGTATCATCCTCTTCCTCGACCACTTCAAACGGGATCAACTCACTCTCATATTGAACGACATCACGATTCGTATTGACCGTAATCGTCAATCCTTCTCGTATCGGCGTGGAAGGGGCCGGCATGACCGTATCACTTTCCGTCACATCGATGTTCTCTTGCATTAAGAGTTGCTCCACATCCGTAGCCATTGTATAAATCGTCAACGCCTCTTGACCGACAATGAGATTCACGGCCACGACCGGTTGATATCGAATCGTCATCCCATTCGTCACCGGTGTACGGACTGATGGATACACCGTATCTCCGTCTCGTACCGTGACTCCGTATCGCAGTAAGACATCCTCTACAGTCCGCTCGCGCGTCTGCACCGTCTCCGTTTGACCGTAGCCAATCTGAAGTGAGACCTCGTGTGAACGCTCAATCCGGATTAGACGGTCGTCTGGTACATCTTCACTGAGCGCCGGTGTGACATAATCTGATTCATCTAGTGTGATATTTAACTCTTCGAGCACCTCGAGAACCGAGTCGGCTCGTGTCTCATGCTCGATCACCAAACCGTCATCGACGATTCGAATCGATTCAGGTTGTAACATCACGTACGCCACAGAAGCCGTCGCAATAATACCGATACTCGCTAATACACGCTTGATCATGGGAGTCGGAACAACTTCTTCGCGTTGACTGTCGTAGCAGCAGCGAGTTCATCGTAAGGCATATCGCGAAGAGTGGCGATTTCTTCGGCTACATATTTGACGTACGCTGGTTCATTTCGTTTTCCACGGAACGGTGTTGGCGTCAAGTACGGACAGTCCGTCTCGACAAGCAGACGATCCAGTGGCACTTCTTGCGCCACCGCCTTCGGAACTTTCGCATTTTTGAACGTGACCGGTCCTCCTAACGAAATATAGAAGTTCAAGTCTAAGCACCGAGGCAAAAGTTCGACGGACATGCTGTAACTATGGAACACACCACCGACTTCTTCAGCATGCTCTTCTTCTAAAATATCAAGGACATCTGCCGTTGCTTCTCGGTTATGAATGACAATTGGCATATTCGTTCGCTTGGCAATGGCGATCTGTTGACGGAAGAGGTGCTGTTGCACGTCTTTCGGTGATTTGTCCCAATGATAATCGAGACCAATTTCACCGAGTGCCATGACTTTCGGATGACTCATGAGTGTTTCGATTCGTGCTAAATCCGCATCCGTACAGTCAATCGCATCGACAGGATGCCATCCGACAATGGCATAAATATCTTCATGCGTTTCTGCCAGTTCAATGGCTCGATCGATAGTCGGTGTATCAAATCCGACGACGAGTAGCGGAGAAACGCCCGCTTCTCTCGCTCGCTCAATCGTCTCCTCCACGTCTTCACTGAACTGTTCCGCATTAATGTGCGTATGTGTATCAATTAACATCTTGTTTCCTCCTTAGAAAAAGAGAGGGAGACCGCGGTCTCCCCCATTCCATTATTTGACGATGGCACCGTTCGGCATCTGGTCTGAGACCGTCGCGAGCTCTAGTTTCCCGTCACGATCTGCCGCTAGAATCATCCCTTGCGAGAGTTCTCCACGGAGCTTGACTGGTTTCAAGTTTGCGACAACGATGACTTTCTTGCCAACCAAATCTTCAGGGGCATACCATTCAGCGATACCAGACACGATTTGACGCGTCTCTTTCCCAAGGTCGACTTGAAGTTTCAACAGTTTCTTCGCTTTTTTAATCTTATCGGCTTCGACGATTTGACCGACACGGAATTCGACTTGGTCGAAGACATCAATCGTGATTTCAGGACGAATGTCTTCGTCAGCTTCTTCTACTGATGCCGTCTCCGTCTCTTCAATCCGTGCTTTAGACGCCTGACGCATCATTTCTTGGATTGCATCGACTTCTTCTTTCACATCACGACGTGGGAAAATCGGTGTCCCGTCCGTCACAACTGCGTCACTAAAGTCTGCGAATGTATCCAACGCCTCCCATGACATGTCCTCTCCCTCGAGTCCGAGCTGACGGAACATCTCTTTTGGAGCGCGCGTCATGAATGGTTGAATCATGATGGCAACATGACGAAGTACGCCCGCAAGATGTGTCATGACAGAAGCCAGCTCCTCGCGCTTCGACTCCTCTTTCACGAGAACCCATGGTTGTGTCTCATCGATATATTTATTCGCACGGCTGACGAGTTGCCAAATGTTTGTGAGTGCGACCGAAAACTCCATGTGCTCCATGGCTTCTTCTGTTTTGCGTGTCGTCTCTTTCACCACGTTCAACAATTCTGCATCAAATGCCGTGACATTTCCGTTATATGCCGGAATGTTTCCGTCGAAGTACTTTTTAATCATCGCAATGGTGCGATTCAATAAGTTTCCGAGGTCGTTCGCTAAATCAAAGTTCAAACGGTCAACGAACGCTTCCGGCGTGAACGTGCCATCCGCTCCGAATGGAACTTCACGGAGAAGGTAATAGCGGACCGAGTCGAGGCCGTAACGGTCAATCAATGGAATCGGGTCCACGACGTTCCCTTTCGATTTCGACATCTTCCCATCCTTCATGAGCAACCATCCGTGCGCAAATACTTGCTTCGGTAATGGAAGGTCAAGCGCCATTAAGAGGGCTGGCCAAATGATCGTATGGAAACGTACGATTTCTTTCCCTACCAAATGAACGTCTGCTGGCCAGTAACGGTTGAAGAGTTCATCGTTGTCTGTGCCGTATCCGAGTGATGAGATATAGTTTGTGAGCGCATCGACCCATACGTACACGACGTGCTTCGGGTTCGATGGAACTTGTACGCCCCAGTCAAATGTCGTACGTGATACAGCCAAATCTTGAAGACCTGGCTTTAAGAAGTTATTGATCATCTCGGTTTTACGAGATTCTGGCAAAATAAAATCAGGATGTGACTCAAAATATTCAATCAAGCGGTCCGCGTATTTACTGAGGCGGAAGAAGTAGCACTCCTCACGAACGAGTTCGACCGGATGTCCACTGTCAGGACTTTTTCCATCGACGAGCTGCGATTCAGTGTAGTATGTCTCATCCGGTACGGAATACCATCCTTCGTACTCACCGAGGTAGATGTCCCCATTTTTAAGTAATGTCTCGAAAACATGCTCGACCACTTTCTTATGACGGTCCTCTGTCGTACGGATGTAGTCATCGTACGAGATTTCAAGACGGTCCCATAAGACCTTGATCTCTTCCACGACTTCATCCACGAAAGCTTGTGGTGTCACGCCTGCTTCTTTCGCTTTTTCTTGAATCTTTTGACCGTGCTCATCCGTTCCTGTCAAATAACGGACATCAAAACCTTTTAAGCGTTTGTAGCGCGCAATCGCATCACCTGCTACCGTGGTATATGCGTGACCGATGTGCAGTTTTGCACTCGGATAATAAATTGGGGTTGTAATATAAAAAGTCGGCTTCGCCATGATTTATTCTCCATCCTTTCGACATTTGCAATTTCCATTATACACGGTTCGACAAAAGAATTTCCAAACCTAATTGTTTGGAATTTTTTTGCGTTTTCTTCGTCATAAATGTTCCAAAAATACCCTTTCTTTGTTTCAAGTTCAAACTTACGGGGAAATTTAGGTATATATCGTTCTTGATTCGACAAATTTCGAAAATTTACTTTTCCAGATAGTAAGCAGTTGACTACAATTGGAAAGTTTAGTATGCTTTTTGCTGTAGTCACATTGTCGAATTTTGACGATTCATGTCACCACGAGATTTCGACATCATTGGAGGAGGAAACACAAAATGAAATCTACAGGTATTGTACGTAAGGTTGATGAGCTTGGTCGTGTCGTTATTCCAATCGAATTGCGTCGTACACTCGGTATCGCAGAGAAAGATGCTCTCGAGATTTACGTCGACAACGATCAAATCGTTTTGAAAAAATATAAGCCAAACATGACTTGCCAAGTTACAGGCGAAGTATCAGATGATAACTTCAAATTGGCAGACGGCAAACTCATCTTGTCACCAGAAGGTGCACAACGTGTTCTCGTTGAGTTGAAGAACATGCTCGAAAATTACTACAGCGAAGAGTAAGCAAGGATTTCCTTGCTTACTCTTTTTTATGCAATTGATGATACGTATCGTATACATCATTCCGAGACTCGCCGCGGTCTTTCGCAGTCTGTTTGATTGCCGCGTTTGGTTTCAGCCCTTCTTCGATATAGTGAACCACGTGCTCGTATGCAGATAGTGTTTCCCACCATGTTGTCGTAGGTGCCGCCTCTGTCGCTCCACTCACCAAGACGACAAACTCACCACGAACTTCACCCTCACACCATGTCAACGCCTCATCCACAGTTCCTCTCAAAAACTCTTCAAACGTTTTTGTCAGTTCACGACCTAATACGATTTGTCGATTCCCGAACACTTGTCGAATCGCTGTCAACATCTCTTTCAAACGATGAGGAGCCTCATAAAAAATGACGGTGCCCGGTTCGTATTGAATCGATTCGAGAACCTCAACCCGATCCTTCTTCTTACGCGGCAAGAAACCGTAATAGAGAAAACGTTCAGTTGCAAGACCGGATGCGACGAGTGCCGTGAGTGCTGCATTCGCACCGGGTAAGACGACAACCGGGATGTTTTCCTCAATGGCTAATCGCACGAGATCGCTTCCCGGGTCTGAGATTCCAGGCATACCTGCATCTGAGACAACGGCAATCGATTTCCCTGACAACAGATCGTCAATCAGTCTTGGACCACTCACTTCTTTATTGTGTTCATGATAGCTAATCAATTTTGTCGCAATGTCAAAGTGTCGGCAAAGCTTCATCGTTTGTCGTGTGTCTTCCGCTGCGATTAAGTCTACTTCCTGAAGGGTTCGTACCGCGCGATACGTCATATCCTCCAAGTTTCCAATTGGGGTCGGCACGACATACAACGTCGGTTGTTCAGTTTGATAGCTCTTCTGTGAATTCATTGGTCGTCCCCTCCATCAACTTCTCTTTTTGTGCTCGGGTCAATTGCTTGATGGACCATTCGTATCGCATGGCCTCCCGCTTCGTCTCAAACGATTGTACGTACCGAAGTCGTACAGGGAGACGAGCTTTCGTATATTTCGCACCTTTCCCGGCATTATGTGCAAGGAGTCGCTTTTCCACGTCTGTCGTATAGCCCGTGTAGTACGTTCCATCACCGCATTCCAAGATGTACGTATAATGTTTAGGCATCGAGAATAGCTCGCATCGCTTCTGTATACGTATCGTCTTCTTCATAGACAACAAATGGCGGTAAAATTTTAAGACCTGCTTTTCCATCTTTCGATCCCTCGATTAATAAGGTATTCGCCTCGCGTCCCGCTTTCGGGTAAACGAGTTGCATTCGTTTTGGTTCAATTCGATACGCACGCATCAACGTCAGGATATCAAGTAAACGTTCTGGCCGATGTACGAACGCCACTTTCCCTCCCGGTTTGACGAGTTGACTGGCCGTCCTGATGCAATCTTCCAGCGTGCACAGCACTTCATGGCGCGCAATCGTATGATGCTCATTTTGATTTCGGAGTGACGTCTCGTTCGCTAAAAAGTAGGGCGGGTTACAAGTGACTACGTCATATCGTGCATGCCCGAGCTGCGTCGCTGCCGTTTTCACATCGCCCTCCACCACTCGAATTCGCTCTTCAAGACGATTGACCGCCATGCTTCGATTCGCCATGTCGACCAGTTTCGATTGAATCTCCACACCTGTTATCGTTCCTTTTGTACGATATGACAAAAAGAGCGGGATTGCCCCGGTGCCAGCACACAAATCGACCAGTTGTCCTTTTTGGATAGGCACCCATACAAACTCTGCAAGCAGTACCGCATCTAATGAAAATGAGAACACATCATCACTTTGAATGATTTTACCTGGACGTCCGAGCAAATCATCAAGGCGTTCTCCATCCTTAACCGTTACCATCGTTTCCTCCTTCTATAAAAGAAAGGCGACGGATAGGGAACCCCTATCTATCGCCCCGTATTAATGTTTATTGAGCATCGACAAACAGAAGAGACAGTCCCCATCTTTTCGTACCTGTCCGTAATGGAGGTTACAAATGTGGAATCCTTCTTGATACAGCGCAGCCAAATTGTTCTGCCCTTTCCCAGACAAAGCGATTTGTGAATCACCATTTGTCGTATCAACTTCTGCCAATTGTTCGACTTTTTCGCGTAAGTGATGATTCTCTAGATACATATGCTGGTTCTCTTCAAGCAAATAAGCGAGCTGCTCTTTTAACACGCCTAAATGTTCGGTGAGGAGCTGCATCTGTTGCTCGATCGCATCCACCCGCATCATCACTTCTTTTTTGTCCATTCTTTCCACTGCTCAGCACCCCATCACTGTTTTGACGGTTTTCGTTTAATCGCACCCACTTCAACGAGTTCATCAATCGTATACGTGACGACACGCGTCCGATCGTGGAGCTCGACTTGAATGAGTTGGTCCAAAATGTTAAGACCGATTACCCGACCATCACCTTCTGGAATTTTGATTCGCTTGCCGACGTCTGGTAAATCACGTTTCAGTTCTTCATATGTGTCATTCTCATATTTCAAACAGCACATCAGACGACCACATACTCCAGAGATCTTATTCGGATTCAACGAGAGATTCTGGTCTTTGGCCATTTTGATCGAGACCGGTTCGAATTCCCCAAGAAATGACGAGCAGCAAAGAACCCGACCACATGGCCCAATCCCGCTAAGGAGTTTCGCTTCATCACGAACACCGATTTGTCGGAGCTCGATTCGTGTCCGAAACACACTAGCTAAGTCTTTTACCAATTCTCGAAAGTCGACGCGACCCTCGGCAGTAAAATAAAAGATCACTTTATTGCGATCAAATGTATACTCAACATCAACTAGCTTCATTTCTAATTGATGTTCTCGAATTTTTTCTTCACAGACGGCGTGAGCATCAACGGCTGCCAGTCGATTATCGCGTACGATATCCGCATCCTTTTGGTCCGCGACACGAAGGATTGTCTTCAACGGCAGGACGACTTCGTCTTCGCCGAGCTGCTTGTTGACTTGGACGATTTCCCCATACTCAATGCCACGTACCGTTTCAACGATGACATGGTCCCCACGTTTAAGCGTTGCATCGCCTGGTGAAAAGTAATAGATTTTTCCCGCTTCTTTAAAACGGACTCCAACTACTTCAAGCACGCGCTTCTATCCTTTCTGCAAATCGAACGAAAGTCGTTCGAACGTTAATTGAGGATTGACGTTTGCCTCAAGTCGCCAAATGGCCGCATGTACACTTTCAATCGCATGTGTAAGCTTCGTGACAGATCGATTTTGGATAAATGCGTTGTACAAGGCGGCCTCATTCTTAAATAGCTTCGGAGCATACATATCTCGCACTTTTAAATGAAGTGCCTCCTCTAGCCAATGTTCGAATAATTCAAGACCGACTCGCAACTCATTCCGTCCTTTGAAATGCCCTAACCATTTTTCTTGTGCGAACAAGAGCAACTCTTGAGGTCGTTTCGTCAATACTTCAATTAATTGTACCACTAGCCCATACGCCTGTACAAACCACTCCTGCTCAAGCGCTTCTTTCGCGTCATCCCATTTCGGATAAACGGTCAAGGCAAGGTATGCCAAATCATACGTACAGGACAGTTCTTCTGACATCGTTTGCGCCAATTGGGCTCGGTCGATTGGACGAAAAGCAAGTTGTTGCGCGCGCGAACGAATCGTCGGAAGAAGCAACTGTGGTTGTGTCGTCACTAAAATAGCAAGCTTTCCTACTCCCGGTTCTTCAAAGAATTTCAGTAGACTGTTTGCCGCTTGAGTCGTCATCTTGTGCGCTTGATGAATGACGTACACTTGGCGATCACCTTCAGCACCTCGTAGTGATAAATCACTGAGCAATTGCTGAATCTGTTCTTTTTTTATACTCGCACCGTCCGGCTCCACTTCGATGTAGTCGACAATGTTTTTAGAATCCATACGCCGACAGTTTCGACACACTCCACAAGGCTCTGCACCATCTGGTGATTCACAAAATAAGGCTTTGGCGAACAATGTGGCTGTATCAATCAAATAAGGCTCATAATCTCCTGAGAAGATATACGCATGCCCCACTTTATTCGAAACGATTGAATTTTGAATGATGCGAGAAACGACAGTTTGCGACTCGCTCAATTCTTGAAAACGCATATGCCCAACTCCCATTAAAACTGATGGAATCCTTCGATCGGCAAGACGAATACCGTCGCCCCTCCGACTTGTACTTCGACTGGGTAAGGAATATACGAATCCGCATGTCCTCCCATCGGTGAAATCGGCGTGATCATTTGGTCGCGGCTCGAGCAGTTCGATTGAATCACGTCCATCAAATCATCAAGACGCTCTTGTGGAATCCCCATCATAAACGTTGTATTACCTTCTTTTAAAAATCCACCCGTCGTGGCTAATTTTGTCGCGCGGAAATCTTGCTCGACGAGTGCGTCGGACAAACGTGCGCTATCCTTATCATGTACGATTGCAATTACCATTTTCATCATATTTGTACGCCTCCTTGTTGTAGTCGTTCAATTGTATAATCAAGTACCTCATCTTGAATGCATTCAATCGATTGATCAGCATCAATCCGAACGATTCGTTCTGGATACTGTTTCAGTAATGTTTGGAATCCTGCATAGACACGCTCATGGAATGCTTGATCACGACTCTCAATTCGATCAAGCTGTCCCCGATCTTTCATACGTGCACTTGCCCGTTCCGGGTTTAAATCAAATAAAAAGGTTAGATCGGGTGTGAGACCATTCGTTGCCCATTCATTTAATGAGCGAATCTGATCAAGGTCATACTGCAATCCATATCCTTGATAAGCAATGGATGCATCGATGAACCGGTCGCAGAGGACAATCGCGCCCCGCTCTAACGCTGGACGAATCACTTGTTCCACGTTCTGTGCCCGTGACGCGGCATAGAGCATCATCTCCACGCGTGGGGTCATCTCATGATGATCCGGCGATAATAACACTTCGCGAATCTGATTCCCGACCGTTGTTCCTCCGGGTTCTCGGGTCACGACAATGTCATATCCTTTTTGCTTTAAGTTTTCTACTAATAATTGAAGCTGTGTGGACTTTCCTGATCCATCAGGTCCTTCAACCGTTATAAACATTCCGTTCACGTTTTAAAACTCCTCTACAATAACGTCAATTTGCTCTATCATAACATGCTTACTAGCTTGAAGCTTCCTCCCTAAAGAAATCCATTCCCGGAGCACACGGATTTTTTCTTCTGTAATACGCTCTCCTTTTAGAATCCATGGAATACCTGGTGGGTATGGAATCACCGTCTCTGCTGAAATCAATCCAATTGCTTGGTCGAAAAAAACTCGCTGCATTGGAAGAGCTGTTACAGACGTATATAGTTCAGACACGCGCTCGGTTTGTGGAAATGGGAAAATCGTTTCATCGTCTTCAATGATCGGCACATGGGTAGATGCTTTTTTTATTAATTTGATCCAATGCTCGATTTCCTGTTTCTCTATTTCCCTTAATGGCAAGCAGAATAACACATGATCGACTGCCGCCAACTCGATGTCTATGCCGATTGAGGCGAGATGCTGACTAAAGATCAATCCATTCTTTGGATAAGTCAGAATCGTCACCTTCGTAAAGTCATCTCCGACTTTTATAACAAAACCAGCTCGTTTTAATTCAAGAACAAATTGTGCATGGCTTTTTTGGATAGCAGACCATTCCTCATCCGTTAAACGTTCTAGATAAGAACGAGCATAATCCAATGAAGCCATGATGAGATAAGACGGACTCGAGGTCTGGAAAGAGGCTAATGCATGCTTCAAACGCGCTTCATCGATATTATCATTATAGTGAACCCAAGCCCCCATGGTTAAGGCAGGCAATGTTTTATGCGCGGACTGTACGACTGCGCTCGCTCCTTCGAAGATTGCAGAGCGACGTGGCAACTGTGGATGAATTAAATGAGCGCCGTGTGCTTCATCGACAAGCAATGGAATGTCTAATAGTGTCAAATAGTCTGAAATCGTTCGAATGTCTGCCATATCCCCGTAATAGGTTGGAGACGTCAACATGACGGCTCTCCCTCCAGGAAATTCTTGAATGGCCTGTTTAATCGTATCTAATGTTACGACCGTCGGGATACCTGTGCCGCGTTCAATGGTAGGCGTTAGTAACACTGGCTTTAATCCTAACCACTCGATCGCGTTCCAAATCGATTTATGTGAGTTCCGTTGAACATATACCCGTTCACCACGTTTCACTGTTGCCGCGAGCATACTCCAATTTCCGACAGTCGATCCGTTGACAAGCCATTTACTTTTACTCTCATACAACTTACCCAATGCACATTCTGCTTGCTCAATGATTCCCGAGGCATCGTGCAAATCGTCTAAATGTGCTAGCTCAGTCAAATCGTAAGGCATGACTTTTGCGAATGCATCAGGTAAGCGATCATCAACCACTGTACCATTATGATGACCTGGTACGTGGAAAGAGACGCGGTGTTCACGAACATGCTGTTCCAGAACCTCTAAAAATGTAAACGGATTTTCCCGAGCAGGAGCCATCTGTTATTCCTCCTAAACTATAAAAAATATGAAAAAAGACGATCAAGCATATGCTTGATCGTCTTCTGCGTTGGCCTGGCAACGTCCTATCCTCACAGGGGGAGATCCCCCAACTACTTTCGGCGCTGAGACGCTTAACTTCCGTGTTCGGCATGGGAACGGGTGTGGCCGTCTCGCTATCGCCACCAGACTCTACAGGGCTTGTTCCCTGAAAACTGAGGATTCATCAACACAAACCATTAGACTAGATCAAAGCCTCGACCGATTAGTATC
>NZ_JADHZG010000008.1:0-27068 GCF_027161185.1 Exiguobacterium sp. KJ 601
GGATCAAACTCTCCAAAGAATTTGATATAGCTCTTAAATTGACGAAGCTTGCGCTTCATTCAAAAATTGTAAAACTTTTTTGCCTCATCGTTCAGTTTTCAAAGTTCGTCTGCCGCTCTTGGCGACTAAATGATAATAACATTTAATTCATTTTGATGTCAACAACTTTTTCGTTTGTTCAACGTTTGTCGCTGGCAACAGAGATAACTATATCACCTGCTTTTTGATCTTGCAAGCATTATTCTAAAAAAACTTTTAAATCTTTTTCTACATCATCCAAAGTTCGAATCCCAACTCCTTAATGGAAGAAGGAAGAATAAATCACTTTAAAGAATACACTTATATCTAAAAACGACTATAAACCTATAAGGAGTCAACCAATGATGCAATCTGATCTACAGCGTCCTAAGAAACGTTCACCGCTCAGAATATGGTCCGGTACCCAAGTATATACGTTAAAGAGACGACTTGAATGGATGACGGATAAACGAAAGTATGTTTCAAAACGAAATACTGACCCGATGCCATATCTGATCCATACACACCGCACTCCTCTATATCGCCAACTCCGAGATGTCGACATGGAAGTCCAGCATAACAAGGTAACCAACCTAAAAATTGCAATTACCAAACTGAACGGCTCTATCCTGAATCCAAACGATGTCTTCTCCTATTGGAAGATGATCGGCAAGCCAACGAAACGTAAAGGATACGTCGACGGAATGATTCTCCATTACGGAAAAGTCACTTCAGGAATCGGTGGCGGACTTTGCCAACTGTCCAATCTAATCTATTGGATCACCTTACATAGCCCATTGACCGTGACCGAACGTTATCGTCACAGCTACGATGTGTTCCCAGATTACCGACGGGACCAACCTTTCGGAAGTGGCGCGACATGTTCTTATAATTATCTCGACTTACAAATCACAAACCAGACGGCACAAACGTATCAACTCCTTCTATATATAGAGGGAGATCATCTCGTCGGGGAATGGCGCTCGAACATCCCGAATAAAGAACAGTATCGTATATATGAAGAAAACCATCATTTCACCCGGGAATGGTGGGGTGGAACGATACGACATAACCAGATATTTAGAGAAGTCACTTCAATGAATGGCACACATCTTCGAAATGAGTTCATCACAGAAAATCACGCGATCACGATGTACGATCCATTCCTTCCTGAAAATACTGCATACAAAAAAGCCGACTCGTAATAACAGAGCCGGTTTTTCAAATGAACTTATGCGTGTGGCAAGAACATAAAGTATGCCAAGAAGATGACCAACATCCCATACATGATCGGATGAATCTCTTTCGTCTTCCCTTTTGCAATCATCATGAGTGGGTAAAGGATAAACCCAAGCCCAATTCCCGTTGCGATTGATGATGTAAGTGGCATCATGATAATCGTCAAGAATGCAGGAACTGCAATCTCGATCTTTTTCCAATCGATATCGAGAAGTGCCGAAGCCATGAGCACTCCAACGATGATGAGTGCCGGAGCCGTGACTGGCGCCGTAACAACTGCCAAGAGAGGCGAGAAGAACAATGCCAAACCGAAGAACAATCCTGCGAAAACAGCAGTCAATCCTGTTCGTCCACCAGCAGCGACACCTGCTGACGATTCAACGTATGAAGTCGCTGTAGATGTTCCGAAGATTGCACCTGTTACCGTTGCAGTCGAGTCCGCCAACAACGCCTTACTTGCACGCGGCACTTTGTTTTCTTTCATGATGCCCGCTTGACGCGCTACCGCGACGAGCGTCCCAGCTGTATCAAAGAAATCGATGAAGAAGAACGTCAAGATGACAACGAGCATTTGAAGCGTGAAGACATCACCGAAGTTGATGAAGGCTTGACCGAATGTAGATGACATACTCGGCGGCATGGATACAACGTCTGAGATTGCTGTCGGAGTTGGCACGAGACCGAAGATCATCCCGACAATCGCCGTCAACAACATCCCGATGAAAATACCACCTTTGATGTCGCGCGCCATAAGCAAGGCGCTGACCACAAGACCGAACACCGCGAGAAGCGTCGTGCCCGTACCAAGTGAACCAAGACTAACAAGTGTTGCTTCATTCGCGACAACGATGCCTGCGTTTTTCAAACCGATGAAAGCGATGAAGAAACCAATCCCTGCAGCAACCGCCATTTTGAGCGGAGCCGGAATCGCATTAACAATCGTTTCGCGAATTCCTGATAACGTCAATACGATAAAGAAGAGACCTGATACAAGTACACCTGACAAAGCCGTTTGCCAAGAAATACCCATCCCGATGACGACGCTATATGCGAAGAACGCGTTAAGGCCCATGCCTGGCGCAATCGCAATTGGGTAGTTCGCGAGAAGTCCCATCGTCAATGAACCGACTACCGCGACAAGACCTGTCGCCACGAAGACCGCTCCAGTATCCATACCCGCTGCCCCAAGAATGTTCGGGTTAACGAAAAGAATGTACGCCATCGCGAGGAAAGTTGTAAATCCTGCGATCAGTTCCGTGCGGACACTCGTACCGAGTGCTGTGAGTTGGAAGTAACGATCGATCCGACTCGTCGTTGATGGTTGTTGCTGTTCTTGCTTGAGCTGTGTGCTCATTTGTTTTCCTCCTTGTGCTCGCCGTAAAACGAGAAAAGGCCCCCGGCAAATGACCGAGGACCCCACGCGAAACATACGAGGGCATACACCCTCATCTATGTCTCGCCGTAGCGAAATCATTTAAGGTGATTTCGTAGAGACTCTCGGGCCATATCCCCGATATTATACGGCAAAATATTTTATAATTGTTCGGTTATAATAAGAACGTTCTTATCGTATCAGCGTAAAAATAGAATGTCAACTAAATTCACGGATTTTACATCGATAAAAAACGTTAATGTTCGGTTTTAAGACAAAACAGAGGGGAATCCCCCTCTGTTCCGCTTATTCCCATTCGATTGTTGCAGGTGGCTTAGACGTGATGTCATACAGCACACGGTTAACGTGGCTGACTTCGTTTACAATCCGGACAGAGATCTTCTCAAGCACATCCCATGGAATACGTGCCCAATCAGACGTCATGCCATCAATTGAAGTGACCGCACGGACACCGACAGCATAGTCGTACGTACGCTCGTCACCCATGACTCCGACCGAGCGAATCGGCGTGAGCACCGTGAAGTATTGCCAGATGTCGCGTTCAAGTCCAGCTTTCTTCACTTCGTCACGCAAGATCGCATCGGATTCACGCACGATTTCTAACTTCTCTTCCGTGATTTCACCAAGGACACGAATTCCGAGACCTGGACCTGGGAACGGTTGGCGCCAAACGATATAGTCAGGAAGACCGAGTTCTGTACCGAGTGCACGGACCTCGTCTTTAAAGAGCGTGTTGAGTGGTTCGATTAACGTGAAGTTCATATCTTCCGGCAACCCACCGACATTATGGTGTGATTTGATCGTTTGCGCTGTATCTGTGCCGCTCTCGATGATGTCTGTGTAGAGCGTCCCCTGTGCGAGGAAGTCCATATCGATCAGTTTCGATGCTTCTTCATCAAATACGTAGATGAACTCGTTTCCGATAATCTTACGTTTTTGCTCAGGGTCCGAGACACCAGCCAACTTCGTCAAGAAACGTTCTTGTGCATCGATTTTGATGACTTTCATGTTGAATCCGTCTGCGAACGTCTTCATGACGCTATCCGCTTCCCCTTTACGAAGGAGACCATGGTCGACAAACATACACGTCAACTGGTCACCGATTGCGCGATGAACGAGTGCGGCCACGACAGAAGAGTCGACACCGCCCGAAAGCGCACAAAGAACTTGCTTATCGCCAACGATTTCACGGATTTTCTCCACTTCGAGGTCGATAAAGTTTTCCATCGACCATTCGCCTTTCGCACCACATACTTCATAGATGAAGTTTTTTAAGATGTCGTTTCCGTACTCCGAGTGACGAACCTCTGGATGGTATTGGACACCGTACATTTTCAACTCATCGTTTTTAATTGAAGCGACCGGGCAAGACGGGTTCGTTCCATCGACGATAAATCCTTCCGGTGCTTCCATGACGAGGTCACCGTGGCTCATCCATACTGTATGTTCGACTGGAAGACCGTTATAAATCGCTGATGCTTCCGGCGTCGAGAACAATGTCGCTTTTCCATATTCACGATGAGCGGCACGTTCGACACGACCGCCGAAGTGATGTGTCATGAGTTGCATCCCGTAGCAGATTCCGAAGATTGGAATACCTAGTTCAAAGATCTCTGGATCACAACGATATGCGCCTTCCGCGTATACGCTGTTCGGTCCACCTGAGAAGATGATGCCGACTGGGTTCAATTCGCGAATCTCGTCTGCCGTCATCTTATGCGAATGCAACTCACTGTATACGCCAAGGTCACGGACACGACGTGTGATCAACTGGTTATACTGACCACCAAAATCAAGCACCAAAATCATTTCTTGTTCTACTTTCACGAAATCTCCACCTTTCTGCCTTCTCCTCAAAAAAAGGACGCGCCTCTCCCCCAGATTATCCAAACCGAAGAAGAAGCACGCCCTTTTCTTTGTATACGAAACGTGCTCCTTCATAGTCGGTCCATTTACGGTGGTCCGGTAGAGACTCTCGCGCCAATTCACGAGTATATACGAAGGAATGCCATGTTCAATTATCTAACTAATGCGTCTATCTTACTTGATGCATCCCGTCACTTCAACTCATAATTCGATGAATCATGATTTTCCAATATTCTTTATATTTTGAATTCGGCTCTTGTTCCGCATAAATAGCTTGCTCAAACAAAGCCGTCAGACGGGTCATATCATTCGTTTCATAGTAGGCGTCGACCTCTTTGGCGAGTTCCGAAGGCGTACGTCCCTCAATTTTGAATCCGTTCGCACGCAGTCGTTTCATCAAATAGCGGTGCATCGAGACGAGGCGCCCATCAGTGAGCGGACGACTCATCCACCAGACATACATGATTTGACGCTCGATGATTTTCCGGTTCCAAACGAGGACCGCCACGAGGAAGAGAATGACAATCCATCCCCACACCGGCATGTTACGTGCCTCCTCTTGAACATCACCTGTCGTCACGTCATCGATCAACAAATCTTCTTGCGGACGGTTTTGCGTATCGTTGTCCTGATTTGCTTGGGGATCATTCGCAGCCGGCGTCGTATCTTCCGTATCCGTTTCTCGTTCCATCTGCAATAAGTTGGCGTCCGAGAAACTGATTGTCGCTTCTAACGGAACCCAGCCCGCGCCTTCAATGAAATACTCGACCCACGAGTGGGCGTGACGATTTCGAATCGTATGTTCTTCCTCACCTTGAATGACCCCTCGTGTGTCACCCATCGTAAATCCTTTTACCCAACGCGTCGGTATGCCGTTCGCGCGCAGCAATACGGCAGCTGACGTCGAGAAGTTATCGCAATACCCGATTTGTGTGTCGAACAGGAACTGGTCAACATAATCCGTGTCCCCTTCCGGTTGTGCCACATTTTCGGTGTCGTATTGAAATTCTCCGTTTCGGAAATAAGCTTCTACCGCTTCCGCCTTCTCGTTCGGTGTCTCACTCTCCGCCGTGATGTCAGCGGCTAAATCTCGTACACGCTCTGGCAACGATTCCGGTAGCTGTAAATAGACCTGTTGCTCTTCTTCCGTGAGCGATGTGATCTCTTCATTTAATGCCAGTTGTTCTTCAGAGAAAGCCGGGACACTATAACGAAGTTGGATCGTCCGCGGAGTCGATTGTTCCTCATTTTCAAATACAATCTTTCCGGACGGTTGCATCGTAATCGTCTCGTTCGGGAAAGCCCGTTCGATATCACCGACTCGAAATTCGGTACCGGACTCTGTTTCGATAGCTTGCGGATATTCTCCACCATAAGGAACAAACGGTTGTCGGCGCTCAAAACGTAACAATGCCTGTTCCGGTGTCGTATCCACTTCCGAGTCCACTAACTGACCACGATTGTAGTTAGAGTCCAGGACTGGTGATTCGACCCAACCTTTCCCCGTATAAATCGCCTTGGATTCGATACGCCAATAGCGTGCCGGCACGCCGCGAGCGATGAAGACGATGCCGTCATCCTGTTCGAACGGACCACCTAGCGATTCGTCGTTCACTCCATACCCAACTCGACCCGGGCCACTCCCATCACCTTCCGTCGTCGCATTCCGAAAACTCGTAGTGATACGGTCAGACCAATCGCCTTCAAGCGTGGGTGAAGCACTTGCGAGAGCCACGACGACACTGAGGAGTAGTCCGATACTGACGAATCGGACGAGCGATTGACTCGGTCGTTTTGCCAAATCGGTGACAAATAGTAAGAGGAGCGATGTGACGATGGCATACAGGATATTGCCTTCCCCGTCATACAACGTCCACGTATCAAAATAGGCCATGATGCCGAGAGTCGACACAATCATCCCAAGGGCAAAACTATAACTTGGATACGTTCGTCCGACGAGCACAGCAAACAGTAAGCCGATCAGCGCCATGGCAGAGAAGAAAATCGCTTCATTCGGCAGTTCACCGCTCATGACACCCATCAAATCTTCCATCCATAGACCAAACCAGTCCAAAATACTGCCGTGATAGGCATACAAGACGATGAGGAAATTAAGAAGCGAGATCCCAAGAAAAGCTGCCCAAGGCAGAATACTGGCAAACATCGGCACGATGAGCAGGAAGTAAAACGGCCACGTCACATCGAACGTCGTACTTCCAACAATCGGCTCAATCCAGAACGACAACAAATAGGCGGCAAGCGCCGTATAGACGATTCGGGTTACCCATGTCTTCATACCGTCACCTCATTAACTGCCGTGTAGAGATGATAGCTACCCTGTGTCTCATGCATCAACTCTCGAATGGACGTCGTTTCAAAAGGACTGATCAAAATCAAATCTCCAGTTTGTTGAGGCAGTTTCTGCTTCACTCGTTCGACGAGACGCCCCTCAGCTTCTGGCGTTGCGGTCAACAAGTAATGACCGACTTCTGCACTCTGGTCAGGAAGATGGAACAGTCGCACCTGCTCTTCAATGACGTAGAGCTCAAACGGCAGATTTTTTCGTTCTAACTGACGAATCGCTCCAACAAGTAAGGATAGGGAACGTTCAAATGCCTCTTCATACCCGGCAGAGACGGCTGGTACGAACACGAGTGAAAGCTTCTTCTCTTGTTCTTGGTCAAACGTCTTGGTCATCAAGGTCCCTCGGCGTGCGGATGCCTTCCAATCAATCCGTCCGATTCGGTCTCCTGCCGCATACTCCCGAACCCCGCTGGTCGTATTGGCCACTTCGGTGTATGTCCGCATTTGACGATATTGCTCCCCACGACCCCCGACATGTTCGTCTCGAGGTAAATCAAACGGCAATTCAGCGGGTGACGCCTCGACGACCGTCTCGAGTCGTAACGTCCGCTTCCGGTCGAACAGACCAAATACGTCACGTACATGTAGAACGGTGCGGTCAAAGACATGAATCCCACGCTTGATCGCCTCGACCTCATAATGGACGACTTCTGCTTGTCGGAAAAAACGGTCAACAGGCACGACAATCGTCTTGTCTTCATCCGTCAAACGTTGTGGCAATCGCTCCTCTAACGTGACCATCCCAATCAAGAAAGGGTACTTCCGTTCAATTCGTAACTCGACGTCCATTGTTTGTCCAGAAAAAAGTCGCTTCGTTGTCACACGGCGCACCACATTTGCCGCCGTGACCGGATAAATCATAAAGAGTGTCCAGTAGACGGTCAACACAGCGAACGACCACCATAAGGTCGAAGCAACGATACTGCCTTCGATGCGGGCAAATGCATACAATCCGAATGCCGCCGCCCATACAACGAACAGCTTCATCCAGTTTTTCATACTTCATTGACCTCACGATCCATCGGGACAGGCAACGTATCCAGCCAATCTTGAATCAACTGATTCGGTGATTTTCCTTTATACCGTGCTTCTGCTGTCAAGAGTACGCGATGTCCGAGCACACTCGTCGCCATCGCCTTCACGTCATCCGGCAAGACGAAATCGCGATTATGGATATACGCCCACGACTGTGCCGCTTTCATCAACGCCAGTGTGGCTCGCGGACTTCCTCCTAAATACGTATGCGGATCTTTTCGAGACTCATGCACCAATCGCACAATGTACTGTTTGACCGCACTCGACACATGCACGTCTCTCACTTCACGTTGCATGAGTTCAACTTCTTGCTTCGTAATCACGCTCTGAAGCGCCTCGAGCGGCTCTTCTTTTTCAAACCGCGACAATAATGCAATTTCTTCATTGAATGTCGGATAGCCCATCTCGATTTTAAGTAAGAAGCGATCCAACTGTGCTTCCGGCAACGGATACGTCCCTTCATGCTCAATCGGGTTTTGTGTCGCCATGACGAAGAAAGGTGACGGTAACACTTTCAATTCCCCGTCCACTGTCACACTTCGCTCAGCCATTGCCTCGAGAAGAGCCGATTGCGTTTTCGGTGAGGTCCGGTTGATTTCATCCGCTAAAATGATGTTACCCATGAGCGGACCTGGTCGATATTCAAATTCTCTCGTTTTTTGGTTATACATCGAAATTCCGGTCAAGTCGGATGGTAGCATGTCCGGCGTGAATTGGATGCGCTTAAAATCTAAGTCAATCGCTCGACTGAACGTACGAACGAGCATCGTCTTCCCGACTCCTGGTACGTCTTCAAGTAATACATGTCCACCCGCCAGCAAGGCAGTGAGACTTTTTGCGATGACTTCTTCTTTTCCGACAATCACGGTTTCGATAGCGGTAATAATCGATTGGACAGTTGGACGGTACATGACGGACTCCCCTTTTTCTCTGATCTAGGATGACTGAAAGTTAGAATGTTCTGACTTTATTGTGACACAAGCGAGTATCGGAAAGAAAGAAATACCGCACCCAAATGCGCTTCCTATTTCTTTACCCAAAAAACGTGCCCGTTCTTTAGAAAAAACGGGCACGTTTATCGATTATTCTGGGCGCTTCACATCAAATAGTTCCCCAAGGGTCGCATAACTATTGCCGGCCATCCGACTGACAGGCGCTAGCCGTTTGGCATCGATGCGTCCTTGACTGTATAACTCTCGATCAATATGAAAACGGACAATTCGTGCAATCAATAGATCGGCAGTCGTTTTTCCGTCATGTTCGATCGGCAAGTGATGATGGAGCACACATTCAAAACGGATTTTTGCTTCTTTGACCCCTGGCGTCGAAATCATATCACTCGGTTGAAGCGTAAAATCCGTACGCGACAGCTCACTCTCATCTGCCGCGAGGTTGGCGGCCGTCTCGTTCACGTTAATGACATTCGTCTCATCTACGACATGAATCACCAGTTCATTCGTACGGAGTGCGTTACGCGCTGTATCTTTCATTACGCCGTCTTTTCGTTGAACCGAGACGGAGACGAGAGGAGGATTGGATGCGACTACATTGAAGTAGCTAAACGGGGCGGCGTTAATCACGTCCCCATGTTGTGTTGTGACAAACGCAATCGGTCTTGGAACAATACTGCCAATCAAAAATTTATATGTGTCTCGTTCAGTCAAAGCAGAAGGTTCAATCGATAGCATAGACTCACACTCCTTTTTATCTTAACTTCAAAATAATCACTTCATCAGACAATGTCAACGCAAAGCAGGTTGACACGTGTACATTTCATGTATTTTGGGTAAATCGCATTATGTGTATATGATTTTAAACACTTCGTATAAGCAAATTGCTTCATTTTCCCTTCCCGGTCTCATAGAATTCAGGGCAAGGAAAAGATGACCTATCGTTTTTTATGTTCAAGGAAGGAAGTAGAACGAATGATCAGCAAGTGGATTGAACAATTGAACAGTCGTCAAATACTCAGTATTTTATATAGTGTTTGTGGATTCAGTCTGGTTTTAACCTTGATTGGAGCCTGGTTCGTGCGTGATGGGAATGTCTCTACTCTCGAACTCACTGCTCTCCGATGGATGTGGATGATTGGGCTCGTCATGTTCATCAGTGCCATCTTATTAATCGGACGCCCGCTCATCAAACGGATGGCCGACCAGAACAGCAGACTGAAAGCGAAGAAAGAAAAGCTCGAAAACGTATTAAATGAATCGAAATTAAATGAAATTAATCTTCAATATCGTAACGAGTTGATTGAAGTATTGGCCTCGAAAGAATCCTTATTTGATTACTCTTCTGTTATTGAAAAGATTGTGTTGCTTACAAAATCTGAGTTCGGCGCCCTCTTACTCACTAAAGACGGAGAAATCACGTCTGTTGTACCGAAAGAGATGACCGAAGATCAGCAGGAAAGTCTAAAAAAAGACTCCCTTTTGCTTAAACGAGTCATGATTTCAAAGTTACCGGCCGCCACTTCTAAGCGGGTCGTCGATGCGTTACACACGTATCCATATTATATATATGAGACGGTCATCCCTATTATGGACCCCTCAGATAATAGTCTCATTGGATGTCTCTATTTGGCCCGTTACGATGAACAATACGATGCCAGTGAAAAATCGGAATTGAACGCGTTCGCCGGTCAACTTGCCATCTCACTTCTCCGCATGCAGCTTTATCGCCAGATGCAACAGGACCGGAAAGAGACGGCGCAACTAATCAATTCTGTACGTGAGGCCATTTTATATGTGAACTATGAAGATGACACTATCGTCGGCAATCGCGCCTTCATCCGTATGTTTGATGATTTACACTTTGACTATAAGGGATACGAAGAACTCTCTGCCATTGACATCGATATCGAGCAATTAGCAGAACGAGTCGATCAACATGAACAGTTTGTCCGATACTTCGAACGTGTCTTCACGCAAGACCCGCCGGAAGACGGGCTCACGATTTCAATCGACCAAGGCGATTGCTTTATTCAACTTTATGCCGAAAGTGTCTATCGGGACCGTCGACTCCGTGGAACGATGCTCGTCTTACGTGACGTCACGGCCGAAACAGAAATCGATCGGATGAAATCCGAACTCGTCTCGACCGTCTCACATGAATTACGGACACCATTGTCCTCGATTTACGGATTCACTGAACTGATGCTGTCACGAGATTTGAAGGAAAGTCGTCGTGAACTGTATTTGAAGACAATCCACGATGAAGCGAAACGACTCTCGTATCTCGTCAACGATTTCTTAGATCTTCAAAAAATGGAGTCTGGAAAGCAAACGTTCGAGTGGGAACCGGTCGATTTATACAAGCTCGTCACAGACAGTGTCGCGTTTTATCAGGAAACGACGGACCGGCATGAACTATTCATCGATGCCGATACCGAACAAGACTTTATTATCGATGCAGACTTACAAGGGATGCGTCAATTACTTGGTAACTTATTAAGTAACGCCATCAAATATTCGCCAGATGGCGGGAATATCCTTGTATCGCTCGAACGCATAGACGAAGAGGTCGTGATGAAAGTGAGAGATCACGGTATGGGTATACCGAGTGCCTCGCTCCCTCACCTCTTCGGGAAATTTTACCGCGTCGATAATTCGGATCGTCGCAAAATCGGAGGTACCGGTCTCGGTCTCGCAATTTGTAAAGAAATTGCCAAAGCCCATGATGGTCAACTCCATGTCGAATCGGTATATGGGGAAGGAAGTACATTTATCTGTGAACTCCCAACCTCAAAAGAACACATTATGCAATAACACGGTCCAAACGACCGTGTTATTTTTGACTCTTTTTTTCCTAATTTGGAAGGAATCCTTTTACATAATATAGAAAGGAAAGAAACCGATTCATTTTCGTAGATGTAGGTTATCCTATCCATTTATTTTTGCACGTTTTAAGTCGAAAACAAGATATACTGAATATAAAGAGATTGCTAGGATCGGAGGACTTGCCATTGGATCATCGTGACCCACCTTTTTCAGAAATTGGAGATTTTAATCAATGGGGACGTTTCGAGATTGACGTGCCTCACATGGGGGAGCAAGCGAAGTTTCAAACTGCCGCTGCTTTGATTCGGAAGCATGTGCCATTGCGGCTTGGTGGTTTTTACATTGTTGCGAGCGAAGAGGAGATTTTGCATAGTGGCTCTCATGATGCGAATCTTCAAAAACATTTGATTCATCTATTACAGCAGGTCCTTAACGGTCATATAGAAGACGAACGCCTCGTTCAAGAACAAGTGTGGACTGTGCATTATTTTACAACGCCATAAATGACTCTGAGAATAATTTATCTCATTAAGAATGACGCTCTCTTCGAGCGTCATTCTGCTTGTGACATAATTGAAATTACTTTTTCGTAATAGTCTGTTGCTTGCTTGTATTTTCCATTCTCTCTTAGCTCTTTCGCTAGCCAAAGGGCATATTTTTTTGCATATACGTACTCGTCGTGATCTTCAAAATAAGTTACGGCACTTTTTAGACTCTCCATGAGCTTTTGCGGATTCTTATCTTTAAAATGGTTCCAATAAACATTAAAGTGCTGATTAAATTCCTCAACCGCTTCATGTTGTTTCATCAATTCGTGCCCTGTTTCTAACCAATCTAAGACACCTTGTTCATTTTCCTGTGTTGCATTTACCTCTACTAATGATAAAACGCTGAATAGCTTACTTCTGATGTCCACTTTGTATTCAAAACTCTCCATGAAGTACGTAAGCGCCTTATCTTGTTCTCCTAACAACGAATAGATCTCTCCTATATTGTTATAAAGCATCCCATAATAGTTTCTTAAATCAGTTGCATTAGCGACTTTTAAGGCTTTTTGATTATAGGAGAGCGCATCTGCGTAGCGTTTTCGTCTTTTATAAGTCAATCCAATCACCATATGACACTCTATCATTCGCTCCAAGCAAAAATTCTCTTGAAAATATTTCAATGAAGCTTGAAGATTTTCAAGAGCCTGTGTGTTGTCGGTAAAACGGAAATATAACGCACCTGTAATGTAACGAATATCTGCAGCTTCCCAATCAGGTATTCCTGAATGAGGTAATTTATTTGTTATTTCTTCAATTAATTTATATGAAAGTTCTTTTTCGTTTTCTTGAAAATATTGAAGTGCCTTCACTGTGTAATATCGAATACGATCATCAGGCGAAAGTTGGTCTTCAATCCATCCTACTTCAGTTACATACTTTGAATCACCACCTGGCATGACCCCAAAGCGGGCCAATGTAACCATAAGAGTTGTATACACCGATTTTGACTGTTTTACCGCAGGGTGATTCAAATACTTTTTAATTTCCCCTTGTTTGTCAAGGTCTTTCCGAGTAAGAATTGCTTCTTTCAAAATTTCCCTGATTTCTATGATAACTTTCTCTGATTGGTAGCTAAAATCATGATATAAAGGTACTTCAATTTCAAGCCGTTCAAAAAGAAGTTCTAGGACTTCCTCGCTAGCAGATGTTTGATTATTTTCAATTTTACTTAGGTAAGAAATGGAACATATTCCTCTTGCTAATACAGATTGTTTCATATTTTTTCGCAAGCGTTCTACTCTAATTAAATTTCCATAGTTATACTCCATTATTAGTAGTAGCCCCTTTGCCCTATTTTCGAACTTCACTTATCAATCATTAATGTGAAGTGCTTTCAGGAAATTCAGACTTTAATATTCAACTTAATCGAGATTTTCAAACAAAATTTTCCCAACTCAAACTTATCCATCATCACAATTAATCATGATAAGATTTAACTAGTCAATCAATAGTGATTTGGACTTTAGTTCTACTTTTTCAATTAAGATGAATAGTTTGTAGGAGGTGGATGGTTAGCATGGGGAAACTCAGTTTTTTACTCGCTGAAGATTATATTAAACCGAAAATCTACTTTAAGTCGAAATCTTCTAAACCGTCTGCGGTTGTAGACCATTCATATTCGAAAGATGACTTAAATCATTTCGAAGGATTAGAAAATTTGACACAATTATTATCTTCTACTAAAGGCTTTATTGTAAACGCATTTCAAATCGATTACTATCAACGTCTTCCGAAATTAATTTCAAAAACGCTAAAAGCAAATCGTTCTTTTAAAAGACTTTACATTTTAGGTCCAGAACTATCGTTGTCAATTTTGAAAAGAAGTAGCAAAACTTCTTATGAAACACAACTTCATGATTATGAGTTCATCAACGTCGAACAGGATTCAGATTTGTTATCTAAACAATGTGAAACGCTTTTGAGCGAAGGACATATTTTGTATATTCTTCCCGAAGCGTCTGTATGTTGGCGACCTAATTCATTAGAGCAACTACACAAAGTTTGCACCCCACTTTGTAGTACTTTATTAAGTCAAACTGTGAACGTTCCGATTGTAGCGACTTTAATGATAAACGATTCTGATAAAGTGACTATTTTCGAACCAAGTTTACCTGAAACCTATTCAGGAAACTTGTTCGATTCTGTTAAAGAACAGTCTGAAGATATCTATCAGCTTTTAAAATCCTCGGATCCCATGTAAATCACCTTATCGAGATTGGCATTAATTTTTTCCCATATAAATCATTATACAACGGAGGAATTAAACATGAAAAAGTTAGCTGGATTTTTCTTTATTACAACTGCAGTGCTTTTACTCGGAAGTTCATTTAAACCTTTTGCAGAAGAAAGACCACGTATTGTAAAAATCGAAGAACCGATTACTATAAATGCCGAAGAAAGACCACGCATTGTACAAATCGACGTACCAGCAACCTTTAGTAATGAAAGTATGCCTCGCATCGTTTAATCTAATTTACTCCAGACGCCTTGTGCGTCTTTTTTTATTTTGAGAAAAAAGGTAAATGAATTATATATTCCCCTCCATTTTTTCCTTTTTACTTATATAATAAACAGGGACAACCTAGATGCACTCTCATACGCCGCCCTTGTCACTAGTTTAATGAATAAAGGAGTTTGAACATTGAATGAAACAAAATCATCATGGAGTTTAAAGCTGTTACTCAGCTCTTCACTTGCAATATCCGGGGCAGCAATCGTCCCGTTCCAACTGGATTCATCTGGTATTCAATCGAATGTTGTTGAAGCCGCCTCGACCTATACCACTACCGCCAACTTAAATCTTCGCTTAAGTGCAGCCACTTGGAGCCCTGTCCTGTTGACCATTCCATCTGGCTCAAGCGTCACGTATATCAGTACATACGGTTCGTGGTACAAAGTCAGTTATGGAGGCAAAACAGGATATGTCTCTTCTCAATACGTTACGGTCTCGAACACTTCTGCTTACTATAAGACAACAGACCGATTAAATATGCGTCTTACTGCCGCTTCATGGAGTGATGTCGTCACCGTGATCCCTGCCGACGCGACCGTCAAGTATGTCAGTCGCTATGGGTCATGGTACAAAGTGACGTTCAATGGAAAGACGGGCTACGTCGCTTCTGCTTATTTAACAGCTACGAGTGCTCCCGTCCCACCTTCGGACTATTATAAGACGACTGCCAATTTAAACCTGCGTCTCAGCGCCGCTTCATGGAGTTCTGTCGTCACGACGATTCCGTCGGGTGCGACGGTCAAATATGTGAGTCGCTACGGGTCATGGTATAAGGTCACCTATAATGGAAAAACCGGTTACGTTTCTTCTGACTATTTAACGGCGACCACAGCTCCTGTAACCCCGTCTGCTTATTATGAAACGACCGTGAACTTGAACATGCGCCTTAGCGCGGCCTCTTGGAGCAATGTCTTAACCGTCATTCCGGCAGGGTCGGTCGTCAAGTATGTCAGTCGTTACGACTCGTGGTATAAAGTCACATACAATGGGAAAACCGGTTATGTAGCATCCGAGTACTTGAAGCCTACGACTGTCACGACACCAACCGATACAGACGGAACTGGTAAAACGGTCGTCATCGACGCAGGGCATGGCGGAAACGACCCTGGCGCTGTCTACGGATCGGTTTACGAGAAAGTAATTGCACTTGATATCGCGAAACGCCTTGCTGGCGTCTTATCGAGCACATATGACTACAACGTTAAATTGACTCGCTCAAACGATACGTACCTCTCCCTTGACCAACGTGTGTCACTCAACAAATCTTATAAAGGGGATGTGTTCGTCAGTCTTCACGCGAACTCTTCTGTTTATAACACGGCTCATGGACATGAGGTACTCGTCCCAACGTCAGATAGCTATACGACAAACCCTTACGTTTCTGCCAGCCGTAGTCTCGGCTCAAGTATCAATAAAGAGATCGCTTCACGGATTTCCACGATTCAAAACCGTGGGGTCAAGTATCAAAATGTATACGTAGTCGGACGTAACGTTTCACCTTCTACCCTTGTCGAATACGGATTCATCAGTAATTCAAGCGACCGCTCACATTTAACGAGTACGACATATCGTCAACGAATGGCTGAAGCAACGGCATCCGGCATTCATCAATTCATGCGATCTTATTACTAAAAACAAGGAACTTAGCACTCAGCTAAGTTCCTTGTTTGATATTGACCCGCCAAATCATATGTGATGCCCCGGGACCCCAATAATGTTCGAGGATATGAGATGGCTCACCCAATCGTTTTTGCCAATAGGCTTGGGCGCTCGGGAATCCGGCATCTAAATAAAAGAGGTCTTTCCCTCGAGCCGAAATTTCACGCATCATTTCTTCTAACAAGTATTGTCCGACACCTCGCCGCTGCATACGAGGTGACACATAGACACTCCCTAACTCGATCGCACCACGCTCAATTTGTATGTTTCCTGAGATGATATCATTCGGAGGTAGTAACGCCCCTGATCCCACAATGATTCCGTCTTCTTCCACAATGTACAGTTGAACGGTGTCATCATCGAAATGATCTTGAATCGTCGTGTTCAGACGTGCCACTTCTTCATCGAGCAAATCGGCATCTTCAAAACGCTCTCGTCGAATCAAGTCACTCAGACTCTCCATAAACAAGCGCTGCAAGGATCTCACGTCTGATTGTTCGAGTGCGCGAAAATTCAAGACGGCCACTCCCTTTTCTTTTTTGTTTTACTCTTTACCCTCACGAATTCGTTGCGTAACACTCGGGTACGAGGGAATCATTTCTTCGAGCGGCTCATAATTCAATTTACCGTACGTTTTCCAAATGACTAAAATCGCAGCGGTCCATAATGTGATTGTCAAATGAATAAACCCGATTGGATAACCACTTTCCGCTTCGAACCCGACCATCACGAACATTACGTTGAACATCGTATGCATGAGAAAGGCCGACCATAAATTGCGCGACGAACCGTTGTATACCCAAGTCATGATGATCGTATATGCCATCACGGCTAAGCCATACGCCCAAAATGACAAATTCGCCTGTCCTGTTCCAGCCATGAAGAAGAGAGGAATATGCCACATCGCCCAAAGGACCCCGAGTGACAGGCTAGCTAGAAGTGGAGAGAGTCTTGATTGTAAGGCGTCCAGCAAATAGCCGCGCCATCCATACTCTTCCTGCAACGTCCCTCCGAGAACTAGCATATAGAGAAAGTATGGGACGACCCACCACGGTTCGCGAACGAGTAGGGCACCGCTTCGATCCGTCCACCAATACGCTACGAGAAATAAGAACGGCACCAACAAAAAAGGAATCGCATACGCCTTCCAACTCATCTGGAACTGAATGCTTTTCCGAAGAAGATGTGTCACCCCTTCCCCGCCCCGAAGTCGATACATCGTGAGAAACCCTGCAATGCTTGGACCAAACGCCCCTAAAATAACGATGACCATGATTGGCAAATCGGTCCACCAGTACAAGCTCCCCCATATGAACCATGAATAGCCGAATGAGACCAATAAGAAAAAGTTGATGTATTTGTTTTTATACATAATCAGCACCCCTTTAGCAATGTAGTACCCGTTATTTGATTGGAAGAATAGCATTTGAATCTTTTTGTATGTAATTATAATTGTTCGGCATATAATGAAGTGATGAATGGATTAAATAACCCTATGAGGTATCGACACTATGGAACAGATTAGCACGCATACAACAAGTCACAATGGATTTTTGATGATACTCGCTTTTCTCATTGCTAGCGTTTCAGCCTTGATGGCACTCGAATTAGCGAAGCGGGTCACAGGAGGTGTGACAACGTCTCATCGTACTTGGATTTTATTTGGTGGTACCACGCTAGGTCTTGGCATCTGGTCCATGCATTTTGTGGCCATGCTCGGTCATTCTTCTTTACACGAAAGCACGTACTCCATCTGGCTCATTATCGGATCGATGATTCCGGCGATTGCCGGGTGCATCCTGTCGTTCGGTTTGATTTCTCGCAAGACGACATGGATGACCTTACTGCAATCTTCCGGTTTGATGGGATTTGGAATCGTCAGCATGCATTATATCGGGATGACCGCTATACAAAGTGTTCAATTGGACTTTGATCCCTTATGGGTATTGATTTCAATTGGTATCGCTTGGGGCGCTTCCTTTCTCGCCTTATGGGTAGGTTTCTTTTCATCCTACTCTATGCAGCATTCCGCTTTTTCCGTGAAACTGATGTTCTCCCTTCTGATGGGGACAGCTATTTTCAGTATGCACCTTGCTGGAATGCGGGCAACGACCATTATCCCCGATGCTTCAGCTGCGAAGCAGGTTCCGATTGATCCGACCCTACTCGCATGGTTAGTCACAAGCATCGTATTTCTCTTATTCGGAATGTACTTTATTGCGTATACGTTAGAACGACAAATCCAAAAACGTGACCTCTTCCAAACGACGATTTTAGAATCGACAACGGATGCTGTAGTGACGACGACAAGCGATGGTGAAATCCAATATCAAAATCAAGCGTTCGCTCACTTATTCGAGGGATGTGCGACAGAACCTTTTTTTCAGGATTATCATCCTTTGCTGTCGGCTCAACAGCCGTTCTATCAGCCGGTACAAATTGACACGAATCATCGTACGTTAGAAGTGACGTCTTACCCACTTCAAGATGGTTCGAACAATCAAGTACTCTGGTTTATCCGAGATGTGACCGAAGCAGTCGCCTCTCAGCGTCTGATTGAACATATGGCTTTTCACGATGCATTGACGGATTTACCAAATCGGCATAAACTGGATGCCCTCTTGAAGGAATGTATCTCACAAGAACGTTCGGTCGCCTGTTTATATATCGACGTAAACCGCTGGCGTTTCCTAAGTGACATTCTCGGGCATCACGGAGCAGATGAGTTGATCATTCAAGTCGCTGACCGCCTCAAACATACGATTCACCCAGACGATGTGTTGACACGAATCGGACCATCCGAGTTTGTCATCTTACTATTTGCGCAACGAAGTTCGCTCGCTCATCAAAAGGCTGAAAAATGTATTAAGGCGCTTTCATCCAGCTTCGACGTGGATGGCACGACTCTTGAATTGACGATGAGTGCGGGAATCAGTCATTTCCCTAAGGATAGTGCTTCTTCTGAAGAACTTATTCAGTTTTCTCGTCTTGCCGCTGATGAATCCAGACAAGATGGAGAGAATAATATCAAATTATTCGAAGAATCATCACGACCTCAACTCTTGCGCAATATCGAGATAGAAAAAGCACTCGTCACCGCACTAAGTAAAAACGAACTGACACTTGTCTATCAACCGAAAATCGATTTGAAGCGGAATCGATTAGAAGGCGTGGAAGCGTTACTTCGCTGGCAACATCCACAAATCGGAAAGGTTGCGCCATCTGACTTCATCCCGATTGCAGAAAACACGGGGTTAATTCATTCGATTGGTCATTGGGTCATTCGGGAAGGTTGTCGCGCTTGGGTGCGTTGGCAACGAACTGGGATACGTCCCTTTACATTATCCCTTAACGTTTCCCCGCTCCAATTTGCGCGCGAAGACTTTGTTGATACGCTACAATCCATTCTTTTGGAGACGGGGATGGACCCGATGTATCTCGAATTGGAAGTGACCGAGTCCTCGATGCTTTCATATGAGGCCTCGACTCGTGAAAAACTGACGCAGTTACATCAGCTCGGGATCCTCATTTCTCTCGATGATTTTGGGACCGGCTATTCTTCTTTCAGCCAACTTCGGGAACTTCCTGTGCAAGTGCTGAAAATCGATCGAACGTTTATCGAAAACCTGTTCACCGACCGCAATCAAGAGGCCATCGTCCGCTCGATGATTCAACTCGGTCACAACCTGGGTATGAAAGTTCTCATGGAGGGTGTGGAAACATCCGCTCAACTCGAATGGCTACTCAAGGAATCGTGTGACTACGTACAGGGCTACTACTTCAGTCTTCCGTTGTCTGAGACAGACGTTCCGTTTCATGTCAAAGAGACGACCACCTATCTCGAGTTCGGGAAACACTAAAAATCGCTCCTGTCAAATAGACAGGAGCGATTTTTAGTTACGACACGCGTTCTTTTTCTTCTTCCCGAATCAAATGATATTGATCGAGAATCAACTGGGTCAACGTGTCCCCTTCATGAAGATGAAGGTATTTTTCAATCGTTGACGAGATGCCGTGTTCTTCGATCGACAAGTTCAGCTCCGACGATTCCGAGTCCTCCGGGTTGTAGTAATGAAGGGCTGCTGCAATCCCGTAAGCGAGTTCGTTTGGCTCGATGCCGTTATCCATCAATTCGCGTGCCGGCTTGACGAGACGGTCGCTCGGTCCAAGTTTACGAATCGGCGAACGCGCCACGCGCGACACTTCGTCCTTCAATTTCGGGTTTTCAAAGCGCTTGATGATTTTTTGAATGTATTGGCTATGCTCTTTCGCCTCGAATCCATATTTCTCAAGCAATAACCAACCTGTTTCATATAAAGCGCCTTGGACGACTTGACGCACACGGCGATCCTTCAATGCCTCGTCAATCGTCGCCTTCCCGAACAACGAGCCAATATAAGAGGCGATGGCATGTCCCGTATTGACCGTGAATAATTTCCGTTCGATATACGGTCCGATTTCTTCAACCCATGTCACACCTTGAATCGGTGGTTGTTCGTTGAGCCCTTGTGTCTCGATGACCCATTCATGGAACGTCTCGACTTCCACGTAAAGTGGATCCTCATGTTGTTGTAGTGGGACGATGCGGTCGACAGCCGCGTTCGGGAAGAAGACATTCGCCTCCCCGACACCGCCACACGCCTCTACTTCTTGACGAAGAATCGCACTCCCACCAATCATGTTCTCACATGCAATGACATAAACCGGGGCGTCTTCGACTTCACGAGCACGAAGTCCTTCGCTAATCAACGGTGCCACTTTTGAGAGGAGTGACGGTCCGACAGCCGTCGTCACGAGATCTGCTTCTGCAATCAATTCCACGACACGAGCCGGTTCTTTTAAACTGTTGACACCGCGAACACGGTCGACAATGATACGATCGACGCCGTCTTCTGCGAATCCGACCTCATAATGACGTTTTACCTCAAGCGCTTCGATGACCGTGTCATTGATGTCGACAAACGTCACCTCGTAACCGCTTTGATTGAGCAATAATCCGATAAATCCTCGTCCAATGTTCCCTGCACCAAAATGAACAGCTTTCATTTACGCCACCTCTTCCATAAAGAGCGCCAAGATTTCTTCTTTCGTTTTCGCCTGAACAAGACGCTCCACATTGCTTTCGTCCGAGCAGAGAATCGCGATTTGCGAAAGGAGCTCTAAATGTTCATCATTCACACCTGCAATTCCGATGACGAGTTTAGCCGTTTGACCTCCGAAGTCGACACCGTCTGGTACTTGCAGGAACGAGATCCCCGTCTTCTGAACCGCTGATTTCGCTGCTTCTGTACCGTGTGGAATGGCGACGTGGTTTCCGATATAGACGTTGGCGATCGCTTGACGTTCATGCATCGCTTCTACATACTCCGGCGTCACACAGCCGGCGTCTTGTAGGACGGCTCCGGCTGCTGTGATCGCTTCCTCTGTCGTTGCGAATGTTTGGTTAAGTCGAATCATCTCTGTTTGAATGAATGGCATTTTGATTTCCTCCTAATGGCTAAACCGTATCTCTATCTGTTCTGAGTTCAAGAAATTTTGCTGCGTTCCGCTTTAATTTCTTCTACCAATTGGTCGTAGTAATCGGCGTTCAAGAAGTTCGTGACCGAACGATGAATCGCATTCGGTGCTTGCGCTTCCGCACGCTCCGTCAAATCTTCGTGTGTGATGACGAACTGAGCATCTTTCGGCAAGTTGCTGATGGACGTGTTCGTCACTTTGATTGGCAAGTTCGCTTTGTTGACCTTGTTCCGGAGAACCGATGCTCCCATGGCACTCGATCCCATTCCAGCGTCACAAGCGAAGATGATATGGTCGACTTTATCAAGACGATCTGTCACGAGAGCCGATGCGTAAGACTGTTTGCCTTTCATCGCACTCACGTTTTGTGTCGCTTCTTCGAGTGATACTTCCTCTGCTGCGCTCGATTTCAAGATGACACTCGCCACAGCGAACGTGACCGCTGCTGACAAGAGAATCCCTGCCACGAGTCCGAGATATGAACCGCGTGATGCCATCGCGAGAATGGCGAAGATACTACCTGGTGAAGCCGGTGCGACGAGACCGACATCAAAGAGTACGAACGTGAAGATCCCTGTTGCGCCCCCTGCGATCATCGCAAGGATCAAGACTGGCTTCATCAACACATATGGGAAGTAAATCTCGTGAATCCCACCAAGGAAATGAATGATGGCTGCACCCGGTGCCGTACGTTTCGCTGCACCTTTAGCAAAGAACATGTATGCGAGAAGTAATCCAAGACCTGGTCCTGGGTTAGCTTCAAGTAAGAAGAGAACTGACTTTCCAGCGTCTGCGACTTGATCGACACCAAGCGGGCTCAAGATCCCGTGGTTGATGGCGTTGTTCAAGAAGAGAACTTTTGCTGGTTCGATGAACAGACTCGCAATCGGAAGCAATTTCGCGCCGACGATCCAGTCAACACCTGCCGCCATGACTTTATCGAGGGCACTCATGATCGGACCGAAGATTTCAAATCCTCCAAGCATGAGAAGACCACCGATGATTCCAACTGAGAAGTTGTTGACGAGCATTTCAAATCCCGCTTTAACTTTGCCTTCAAGGGCACGGTCGACTTGGCGGATGACATAACCACCGAGTGGACCCATGATCATCGCACCGAGGAACATCGGAATGTCGGTACCGACGATGACCCCCATCGTGGCGAGTGCCCCGACGACACCGCCTCGTACGTCATGAAGTAATTTACCACCAGTGAAACCGATGAGTAATGGTAAGAGATACGTGATGGTTGGACCAACGAGTTCTGCTAATTTTTCGTTTGGCCACCATCCTGTTGGAATGAAGAGTGCTGTGATAATCCCCCAGGCAATGAAGGCGCCGATGTTCGGCATGACCATCCCACTGAGGAAACTACCGAACCGTTGTACTTTGACTCGGACCCCGCCCGAGCTTGCTTGCGTATTCGCCATGTATAAAACCTCCAGTCGTTTAAATGTGAAAGGTTGAATGTGTAGTGTAGCTAACCGGTTTGTGCTCTACACCTGTATTGTATGCCTGGAGTAAGCGCTTTCTCAATTCAATCCAGTTCACACTTTGGCAACATTTTGTGCCAAACAAAAAAATGACCATGGTTCGGTCATTTTTCATACAATGTTTCATGAATCATTTTCTTCATGCATTCGTGCAGGAGTAAACGAAGATCTTCTTTCGTTCCCGTGCTATAAAGACGCATATGCTCCTCGCTCTCAATGAGCGACCCGCTGATCGCACTTAGGAACTGAAGCTCGACGTCACGTGCTTCTTCCGGTGCAAGCAAGACAAGGAGACGTGTCACGGGTTCGGTCGACTGATCCATCATGAGGAGTGGGATCGATGTCGTTAAATCAAACGCAAACACACTCGCCTTCTCAATCGAGGCATGTCGTCCGTGGAATAACGCCAGTTTCGTACCCGGCACACCAAGGCCCGCGACCTCGTGACGACGAAGCAGTTGGGCAGAGAGCTGAATCCCGCTTTGTACGAGGTCACGTTCTTCTAAATGTGTACCGATATCAAGCAAGATATCTTCTAAACGGTCCGTATTATTGAGCGTGACCAAATCGAACTGGTCATCCATCCGCTCGAACGTCTCGACCAATTCCCCGAGTTCTGCGAAATCAAGCATCGTTGACCGCGGCTTCGTTGCGAGTGTCTGAAAGGATTGCGGTAATGACAGTAAGAGATGGCGGACGCGTTGCACTTCTTCACTCGTCAAAAGCGGGTTGACGATTAACGTTGGTACCGATAGCGGTGGTAACGGTACCGTCGACAAGATGACATCATATTCTTCCAATCGGTGCTGTTCGAGTCCGAAAAGTGATGAGTTGACGACGTCTTGCATCTCTGGGAACTCTTGGCGTACCCGATTGACGAGCATCTTCGACGAACCGAGTCCGGCCGAACAGATGACGAGCGCCCGATATTCGCGGCGGCGCACCGGTTTGACGAGTGCTGCCGCAAAGTGCATCGCCCAAAAAACCGTCTCTTCTTCGGAGAACGTATTCGTCCCAAAGACGATGTCGGCGGCCTGTTGAATCGCCGAACGAAGTCCCGGATAGTCGCGGTCGATGTGGGGCTTGACCGTACTCGTCTCTGGTAGCGCCTGCGTATTCATACTCGAGAGGATGTGAGCAAGCAGTCCTCGTTCGAGAGCCGCGTCATCCGTAAAGGTGAACCCGTAGATGAGCGAGACGTGATGAATCAGTTTATGCACCCGAATCTGCATGATCCAGCGTTCTTCCTCGTCTTCTTTCATTTGATCTTTAATTGAGCGCAGACGATTCGCCTCTTCCGCGAACCAGACGCGTTCCGCCATCGAGTAAGTGATACCGAGAGCCGCTTCCATATCGGTGGCGACTTTCAGATAGTCCTCGGACCGTCCTTTCGTATACATCTCTAAAAAGAATCCAGACGCTAACCGCTCTTGTTGCACGCCGTAAGCGAACGTGACTCGCATGATGGTGCGGTCGTCCATCCGCTCAAACGAACGGGATTTCAAATAATCATAACCGTCCCGAAGACCTTCAAGCATCTCCTCGCATGGTACCGTCTTCAAAAAAGCAGGAATGTAGTCGTCTTCTCCACGGACGAAGCGATAAAATGCGAGCGTGTCCCAGTGGGCAAGCAGAGCGTTGATGAGTAGCTTACGCTTCTCGGACTCATAACCGAGCACTCTAGCCCCAACACCTTTTTTCCGTTCAACTTCTAAATGATACTCTTCGAACCATCTGTCCAATTTCTCTAAGTCTTGCGTCAACGTGCTCGGCGAAACGTGCATCTGTTTAGCGACCGCCTGCAATTTGAGTGTATCGTTCTCAAACAAGAGACGCCACGCCAGTTCAAATAAGCGGTCCTCGCTCGTGGGGATCGCTTCTGCAGATAAGATGAGATCTTCTCGTAACTGTTGTTTCGCAGCTGGTTTGCCAACCAGGCTCAGTCCATGACCGCGTTGCCAAGCGAGTTCAAGTTCGAACTCTTTTAAGATGCCTTCAAGTAATTGTCGTTCTCGTTGAATCGTGCGCTCAGACAAATTCACCGCCTGCGCGATTTCGGCGAGCGGTGTCGATGTCTCAGTTGCCAATAAGTGTAGTAAAATCGACCGCTCTCGCGCGGTCCACTCATGTCTCATGCTCATCCATCCATTCTTCGACAAGTAGTCGGTATTCCTCGAGCGACAGGAGTTGTCGGACTGACCGGACACGTGCGGTTGGATGGGTGACCGGGGTCGCCCCTTCCTGATAGAGAATCAAATCCACCTCATTCGGGATGTTTTGAATCGTTCCGTGCGTGATCGTACAAGACAAGCGCCCCTCGCTTGCCTGCGCGAATAACTTCGCCGCCATCGCACTTGTCACAAACCCGCTATGGCAAGCAATGTATACGTTCATGTCAGCCCTTCTTTCGTCGCTTATCTTTATCTAATCATAAGTTGGAACCGCTTACTTCTCCTACTATTTTGCTTGTTGGCAAAGATATCGGCAAGCAGTAAAAAGCACCTCTCCTGAAGAAAGGTGCCTTACACTATGTTCAGTTTATTCCACTGTCACCGATTTCGCCAAGTTCCGTGGCTTGTCCACGTCACATCCACGAGCGAGTGCCGCGTAATATGCCATCAACTGAACCGGCAACACGTTGATGAGCGGTGCCAAGAGTGGCTCGACATGTGGCAAGATGAAGTCATCGTTCTCATGTTCCACACCCTGCATAGAAATGATACAAGCGTTCGCGCCACGGGCGACGACCTCTTTGACATTTCCACGAATATTCAAGTTCGTCTTCGGTTGTGAGATGAGCGCGATGATCGGTGTCCCGTCTTCGATCAAGGCGATCGACCCGTGCTTCAGTTCCCCACCTGGGTACCCTTCCGCTTGGATATACGAAATCTCTTTTACTTTGAGCGCTCCTTCGAGACAGACAGAAGCGTCAAGCCCACGACCGATGAAGAACGTATTCGGTGTCGTTTTCAAATAACGTTCAGCGAGGTCTTCGAACAATTCTTTTTGCGCCATGATCGAGTCCATGATGGTCGCGACACGGGCAAGCTCTGGCATCAGGTCGAACGGTAATTCTTTCCCTGTCGCACGGGCGATGTCGTACGCGAGAATCGCGAGGACGGCAATCTGTGCCGTGTATGCTTTTGTCGACGCGACCGCGATCTCTGGTCCGGCGTGGAGGAGCATCGTCTCGTTCGCTTCGCGTGAGAGCGTTGAACCCGGTACATTCGTCATGGTGAGCGCTTTGTATCCGCGTTTCTTCACTTCGACGAGCACGGCACGGCTGTCCGCCGTCTCACCGGATTGTGATAAGAAGACGAACAACGGACGTTCACTTAGGAGGGGCATATTGTAACCAAATTCAGAAGAAACGTGCACTTCTGTTGGAATGCCGGCGATGCGCTCTAAAATGTCTTTTCCGACGAGTCCGGCGTTATAGCTCGTCCCACATGCGACGATATAGACGCGGTCCGCTTCCGAGACAAGTTCACGCACGCCTTCTGCGAGTTCGATGTCACCGTTCTCGTTCTGGTAGTGCTGGATGATGTTGCGGATGACGGCCGGCTGCTCGTCCATCTCTTTCAACATGTAGTGCGCGTACGTGCCCTTCTCGATGTCTGACGCATCGATCTCGGCCGTGTATGG
>NZ_JADHZG010000009.1:0-18343 GCF_027161185.1 Exiguobacterium sp. KJ 601
GATACTAATCGGTCGAGGCTTTGATCTAGTCTAATGGTTTGTGTTGATGAATCCTCAGTTTTCAGGGAACAAGCCCTGTAGAGTCTGGTGGCGATAGCGAGACGGCCACACCCGTTCCCATGCCGAACACGGAAGTTAAGCGTCTCAGCGCCGAAAGTAGTTGGGGGATCTCCCCCTGTGAGGATAGGACGTTGCCAGGCAACAACGCAGGACGACCGAGCATACGCTCGGTCGTTTTTTTACGTTCATAATGAAATCGAACTTCATATTCTGCTCGTTCACACGATGAAATTCCGAACAATTTTAATGTTATTTAAGTTAATGAACACAATTCTGAACTTTCTGAACATCGGGAATTGAATTGCACTTTTACGTTATACCTGTTACCATTACAGAAATATTTCGAAACAAAGATGTAGGTAGAACGAGAAAGGGGCCATCAATTTTTATGTGGGAAAATAAGTTTGCAAAAGAAGGTTTAACATTTGATGATGTATTACTCGTACCACGGTTTTCAAATGTTTTACCACGTGACGTTGATTTAAGCACGAAGCTCTGTGAAGGACTCGAATTAAATATTCCGATCATCAGTGCCGGTATGGATACCGTTACTGAAGCCCCAATGGCGATTGCTATGGCCCGTCAAGGTGGTTTAGGTGTCATTCACAAGAATATGTCGATGGAAATGCAGGCTGAGCACGTCGATCGCGTAAAGCGCTCAGAAAATGGTGTCATCACAAACCCGTTCTATTTAACTCCAGACCGTCAAGTGTACGATGCAGAATACTTGATGAGTAAGTATCGTATTTCGGGCGTCCCAATCGTCAACTCAGAAGATGAACGTCAATTGATTGGTATTTTAACGAATCGTGATCTTCGCTTCATCAAAGACTATTCGACGGTAATCAAAGATGTCATGACGACAGAGAACCTCATCACAGCAAAAGTGGGTACATCGCTTGAAGAAGCCGAGCGTATCCTTCATCAACATCGCATCGAGAAACTTCCACTTGTCGATGAGAACGGTGTATTAAAAGGTCTCATTACGACGAAAGATATCGAAAAGGTCGAACAGTTCCCGAACGCAGCAAAAGATAAGCAAGGTCGTCTTCTTGTCGCAGCTGCAGTCGGTGTGACGAAAGACGCGGCTTCACGTGCTCAAGTGTTGGTTGAAGCAGGTGTGGATGCATTGGTTATCGATACGGCACACGGTCACTCAGCTGGCGTACTTGAAAAGGTTCGTGAGTTACGTGATATGTTCCCATCCCTTCCAATCATCGCAGGGAACGTGGCAACAGCAGAAGCGACGCGTGCATTGATTGAAGCAGGAGCATCCGTCATTAAAGTTGGGATTGGACCAGGCTCGATCTGTACGACACGTGTCGTCGCAGGTGTCGGTGTTCCGCAAATCACAGCAGTCTATGATTGCGTGATGGAAGCGAAAGAGCACGGTGTCTCAGTCATCGCTGACGGTGGAATTAAGTACTCTGGTGATATCGTCAAAGCCATCGCCGCTGGAGCCAATGCAGTCATGCTCGGAAGCTTGCTTGCGGGTGTGAAAGAGAGCCCAGGTGAAATGGAAATCTATCAAGGTCGTCAATTCAAGACATACCGTGGTATGGGATCAGAAGCATCGATGAAACGCGGAAGCCAAGATCGTTACTTCCAAGAAGCAGACAAAAAATTCGTTCCTGAAGGTATCGAAGGTCGCGTCGCGTATCGCGGTGAACTGGCTGACACGGTCTATCAATTGATCGGTGGTCTTCGTTCAGGTATGGGGTATTGCGGCGCTGCCGACATTCGTGCCCTTCGTGAAGATACACAGTTCATTCGTATGACAGGTGCTGGACTCCAAGAGAGCCACCCACACGATGTCAACATTACAAAAGAAGCACCAAACTATTCACGTTAATGAAAAAGCCGCCATCCTGTTCACTCAGGATGGCGGTTCTTTATTTGCGTTTCTCGACTAAAATGACGGTACCTCCCTGATCTTGAGCAGGAAGTGAGACGGTCACCTTCCCGTCTTTTTGAACAGTGTATGATTTGCCGCTATAGCGGTCAATCAAAATAGTCTTCGCCTTATACGACGTCTTAAATGAAACGGTTTGTGCTTTCTCTTTCGTGTTCAATCCGACGAGAACGGACTGTTTGCCGTAGGCCCGCTCAAAAATCGAGTAACCAGAATTGGCATTCACAGAGACGGATGATCGTGTTCCTTTACTGAATACGTGAGAATAGTCTGCACGGATATTCAATAGTTTTTGGTAATGCGTATGCATCGCTTTCCCTTCTCCTTTGACACGTGACCAGTCAAAGTCATAGCGGTTCTCATTGAACTCACCTTTATCCATATCCCCTGCATGTTTCCCAGATTGCCCGACTTCTTCTCCGTAATAGATGACCGGTTGACCTTTGGCCGTAATCTGAAGGGCGGCAGCGACCATTTGCTTACCTGTGTCTCCATCTGCGCGCGAGACGAGGAATCCATCTTCGTCGTGGCTACTTAAGAATTGTCCAAGCGTTGCTTCATTCGATAATTGGTTATTCCGATATTGGAGCGATTTTTCTACATCTTCAATGTTGCCGTTTACGAATCGCTCGGCCTGGTATTTAAAATCGAAGTCGAGCAAGGAATCCATTTGTCCACTCCGCAGATAACCGCCTGTATTGTTGATGCTGGCTCCATAGTGTTCGCCGATGAGTTTGAAATCTGGCTTGATTGTTGTCAGCTCATTTTTGAATGATTTCCACGTCGTTGAATCTACATGTTTGACCGTATCGACACGGAAATAGTCGATCGTATTTCCTTTTTTCGTTTTCGAACGTTTGATCCAATCCGTCTGCCATTTGACCAATTGCTCCCGCACGGCCGCTTCCTCGGTCTTGAAATCAGGAAGACCAGATAAGGACATTCTGAGGTCGTCCCCATCGACCGGATTCTCGCGAATCATGCCATCGAATACTTGTCGTTCTGCATCCGTCGGGAAATTCGTGACGGCTGAACTTGCACCTGGTTCCATGCCGTAGCCTGGATGGTTCAAGACGACATCGACCATAATTTTGATGCCACGCTTATGCGCCTCGTCAATCAATTTATGGAATGCGGCCATATCTCCAAGGTGTTCATCAAGTTTTTCAAAGTTTTTCGCCCAATATCCGTGATAGCCATATTGAGACCCATCTTTCCCATAACGCAAATCCCAATCGATGTTATCCACAATCGGTGTAATCCAGATTGTATTGATGCCTAAGTCATCTAAATAATCGAGTTTTTTTGTGACACCCGCAAAGTCTCCACCATGGTACGATTCCAGATGGTCTTTATCATAGTACTCACGGTTCGGATTATCATTGGACACGTCCCCGTTATAGAAGCGGTCGGTTAGCATGAAGTAGATTCGTGCCTCATCCCAATCAAATGCTTGTTTCTCTTTCATCGATTTCGGAACGACACGGATGGTGGTCTTCGAGCGATGGACATTTCCATACTGGTCGACGGCTGTGACAGAGAGCGTCTTGTTTCCTGGTTTGATCGTATCTTTCACCGCAATGGTTTGAGCATTCAATGCACGGTCGATGTGCAACTTAGCGGGTCCTCCGAGAGGTCGTGCATCGATATAGAGTTCACGAAGCGTCACTCCCTTCGGTAAGGTTGGTTTTACCCGTAGGACGGCATTTTCTCTGGAGCTAATCGCTTTTGGACTGACTGAAGAAGTGAGTTTGACGGTCGGTTGGCGATACTCGATTTGAGAAGCCTCAAAGTACGGATCCTTCACTTCAGTCGTCACCCCGTCTTTTGTGACGAGGTACGTGTAATCATGAACGCCTTCAGGCAAACGCACTGTGTGGCGGAACCATTCGTTTTCAGGCTCATACGTCATCGGATAAGTTTCATCATTGATTTTGAGTGCGACCTGTTCGATTTCATTCATTTTTCCGGATTCATAGAGTGCTACATCGCGGTAGAAGAAACTGATCCCGTCTGTACCGTACACTGGTCCGTTGACTGTCGGAACTTGATGGAACACACCTTTGCCGCTTTCGACGAGGACCTTCGTGACACGGTCTTCTCCGAGCGTGACGTATCTGTCTTCTCCGTATGCGTCCTTCACAGCCCAATCCGTTCCTTTTCGGATCACAAATCCGACTTTGGTGGCGTCTTGGCCAACGGGGATTCGGAAGATGGCTCCGTCCTCCGTGATGCGATACGGGTCAACTTGGCCGTCTTTTTTACCGGTGCTCCACGTCCACAAGTTCCAATCCGTATAATCTCCATCCGCGCGGACATACTTCATCTCGATATAACGAGTCGTTTCCCATGGATCGGCGAGCTTGGTTGCCGTTTTGAACGAAGTCGTCAAGGCAGGGAGTGACGTGTTGGAAATCGTCCCTGTCACCGCATCCGCTGGGATGGTCGCCGTATATGACGTGTCGAGTGCGAGTGCCTCTTTCGGCTGAAGTGTCACGGTCGAACCGTTCGTTGTCACGTCGACCGGGATTTTTGTCTCTCCTTGTTGAAGCGTGACTGCTTCAGTATCGAGACGGACAGGTTCGTTGAACGTCCATGTGATTGGGGTAGACACATCCACGTCGATCGAGGATGAAGCCGGGGTCACCGAAACGACCTCAAGCTGATCAATCGTCTCCACCCCATTTAACGTGAACGGGGCACTATATACGGATTGCGTCGACGGAGTAGCAGCGACGTTCCAGCTGTTCGCCAGTTGGTTGGCCGCGTTACTTGGAATCGTATCGAACGCACCATGCTCTCCTGCATTATTGCCGCTCAATACAGTCAAGGCACGAACTTGGTCTCCATTGTTTAGCCCGAGTAAGGATAATGGAATCTTTCCTTCGAATCCTTTCGTCCGGTCCACTGCGAAAGCCGCACCGTTCAATTGGTTCAATTGTAAGAGTGGGGTATCCTGTCCGGCCTTATAAAGGGCGGCCTCTTTGACTTTTTGATCGCCATCGACACGAACGAGAACATGATATTGAGGTGCCTTGTCGACGCCTGTAAAGTCGAATGGGTATCCGAGTGGATTTTCAGAGACGCCAGAATCTTCATCGTTAATTTGAAGGGCGATGTTAATGTATTGTCCGTTGTCGCCCCAATTCGGGACATTGTTCGCATCTACATAAAAATAAAGATGTTGAGCATCGTTTTGTATGTATAAATCACCGACATCAAATCCTTGCCAACCCGTAGCCGGGGAAGTCGCAAGGGCTGGGATCGAGCTCCAGTCTGTTTTCAATCCATCCATCGTCATCATGGTCGGTTCGGCCAATGCGTTCATCGGGACACCGGCTTGAATGAGTAATGCTCCGGAAAGGATCAGCGTTGAAGCCTGACGAGCGGTTGTTTTTTTCATGAGGCACCTCTTCCTGTCAAATGGATTTGCACACTTTTATGCAAACGTTTTCAAGAATAGTTTATCGGAACTTGAAAGCGCTAACAATATGTTTTTGAAAAAATAATAAACCGCCTCTCCTATTCTGAAAGGAGAAGCGGTCAAGAGGATGAGGCGACAAGCTTCCCTTTTACAATCAGGCGCTCTGTCGTATCGAACGTACACGTGATTAACGTGATGGTTGGGGTTGAGGTGACATCTAATACATCGACGCGTTCAGGAGAGACGGTTTCAAGCGAAGTGACTACATACTCGTACGTTTGCGTTTCATCTTGAAGGTAGATCGTGGCACCGACCTCGATTTCATGGAGCGGTCCGAATAGGGCAGTTGCTCGTTGTAGGTAGTGGCCGGCGAGCGCGTAGTTCCCTTTGCCCATCTCTTGTTCAGGATGCATCGTTCCGGTGCCTACCGCGAGACTTTCATTGTCCAAGCCTTTCATGATGGGAAGTTTCAGTGAGACATCGGGAATTGAAATCACGCCGATTGTCGGCAAATTATGAAACCGATTGCGCGCTTGTAGGACGTCCGATACAGAGAGCGGACTGACGGCTTTAAAATTATAACTTGGATCAAATTCGCTCTCTTCTTGAAATTCCATCTGTTCCACCACGTATTCACTCGTCGAACTAACAATGGCATTTTCCCAAATTGGACTCGTCAAAAAGAAGATGCCGCTCCCAATGAGTAAAAGTCCGATGAGCCACCGGATACGTCGATTCATGACTTCCCTCCTTTTGAAACTTCCCACGCAAGCATCAACTGAACGATCACGTCAGGTAAAGTCGACTCAGACAAATGCGCAAACCCGAACAGAAATTGCTTGTGGGAGTCCGGATGCACGATACGATAGTCGTTCATGGATTTAATGGCGATTCCGGCGGATTCGGCGGACCGCTTCAATTCTTGCTCTGTTCGCTCGGTCGCGATGGTCAACACGACGTGCAATCCGGCACTTGCTCCGGTCACGGTGACGGTCGGTTCGAATGGTCGGAAGGCGGAGAGGACACTTTCTAACTTACGACGGTATATTTTTCGCATCCGGTTCAAATGCTTCTCAAAGTCACCGCTCGACATGAATAAGGCCAACGTCTGTTGTTCGAACCGGGGAACGCTACAGGTGAAATACTGGTGTCGTTCCCGGTAACGGTTTAACAAGGGTGTCGGTAAGACCATATAGCCGATGCGTAAGGATGGCATGAGAGATTTTGAAAACGTACTGATATAGATAACCCGTTCGTTCGGGTCCATGCTCTGCAGTGACGGAATCGGCTTGCCGCTATAGCGAAACTCGCTGTCGTAATCGTCTTCGATGATATACGTCTGATGGACGAGTGCCCAATTTAACAAACGTTGCCTTCGACTGACAGACAGGACGGTCCCTGTCGGAAATTGATGAGCAGGTGTGACATATAGTGCATCGATTGCATGACGCTCGAGCTCATTCACACAAACACCACTATCGTCTACGGGAATAGGAATCGACGTGCGTCCTTGTTGTTCGAACAACAATCGCGTGAGCGGATAACCAGGGTCTTCGATCCCGAAGATAGACGAGTCCGGTAATAGATTCAAGAGTTGTGGCAACAGCTGTTCCGTACCGGACCCGACGATGATCTGTTCTGGTGAGCACTGTACGCCACGGGAGTGATAAAGATATGTGGCGATTTCTTGGCGTAATTCTAGATCTCCTTGAACAGAACCTAACGCAAGTAATTCATGATTCACGTCATCGACGACATGTTTGATGTGTCGCTTCCATCGTTCAAACGGGAAGGCAGTCGTGTCGATTTGACTCGGGGAAACATCATAATCATATGTCTTTCGCTGAGGGGCTGGTGTGATGGTACTACTCGAGCGCCGGACGTACAGTTCCTCTTGAGGTAACACATAAAATCCTTTTCGAGGAATGGACTCGATGTATCCTTCGGCGAGTAACTGGGCATACGCGAACTCGACCGTGGTCTGCGAGACATCTAAAAATTGAGAGAGCTTACGCTTTGAAGGTAATTTGGTTCCTGTCTTTAACGTATCGTCGAGGATGGCATCCCGAATGTGTTTATACAATTGCTCGTAAAGCGGGATGGACGATTCTTGATCAAGCGATAAGGTAAGCATATCCATGGTGTGACGTTCCTTTCTTTACGAACCAAAAAAGAAGTAGAGCATAAACCCAAGAATAATGATGAAAGAGACAATCCCGGGTGTCCCGAATGAGGCACGATGACCCCCATCAAACGAATCGCGGTTTAACATACGTACTCCTCCTTTATACTTCAACAGGTTCGTGATAGATGAAATAGAGTCCTTTATTTAAAACTGACCACTTTAAATAATGAGAAACTGGCACTTTTAATATAGTCAATTCAACTTATACTAGCAAGTAGAACACGAATCAATGGAGGGATTTCAATGGAAAAGAGACAAGTAGGGACAGATAAAGTAAAATGTGGGATGGCTGAAATGCAAAAAGGCGGCGTCATCATGGACGTCATCAACGCTGAACAGGCGAAAATCGCTGAAGCTGCCGGTGCTGTGGCTGTCATGGCGCTCGAACGTGTACCATCAGATATCCGTAAAATGGGTGGCGTTGCCCGTATGGCTGACCCGACAATCATCGAAGACGTCATGGGGGCAGTATCTGTGCCGGTTATGGCAAAATGCCGGATCGGGCATATCGCTGAAGCACGTGTCCTCGAGTCGATGGGGGTCGACTTCATTGACGAGAGTGAAGTGTTGACACCAGCCGACGAAGAGTTCCACTTGTACAAGCGCGACTATACGGCGCCGTTCGTATGTGGAGCACGTGACCTCGGTGAAGCAGCCCGCCGTATCGGTGAAGGGGCAGCGATGATTCGTACAAAAGGGGAGCCGGGAACAGGGAACATCGTCGAAGCGGTTCGTCATATGCGTACAGTCCAAGCTCAAGTGAAACGTCTCTTGTCGATGAGCGTAGATGAGGTCATGACAGAGGCGCGCGACCTCGGTGCACCGTTTGAAGTATTGATGCAAATCCGTGAAGCGGGCCGTCTGCCGGTCGTAAACTTCGCAGCAGGTGGAATCGCGACACCAGCGGATGCTGCCTTGATGATGCACCTCGGGGCAGATGGAGTCTTTGTCGGATCTGGTATTTTCAAAGCGGAGAACCCAGAAAAATTTGCACGTGCCATTGTAGAAGCAACAACGTATCACGATGACTATGAGCGAATCGCACACTTGTCAAAAGGATTGGGTGAGGCGATGAAAGGACTCGACGTCCGCACACTCAAAGAAGAAGAACTCATGGCACCACGAGGCTGGTAAGATGGTAACGATTGGCGTATTAGGAATGCAAGGTGCGATTCGTGAGCATGTTCGCATGCTGGAAGCGCTCGGTGCTCGAACCGTTGTCGTTCGCTCGGTAGAAGACTTGGAGTCAATTGACGGACTCGTGTTACCAGGTGGAGAGAGCACGGCAATGCGTCGACTACTCGATCGTTATGGATTACTTGAACCACTTCGAGAGACGGAAACGTTACCAATGTTCGGCACATGTGCCGGCATGATTCTTCTCGCGAACGAAGTCGAAGGGTATGACGCCCACTTGAAGAAAATCCCGATGACAGTGAAACGCAATGCGTTCGGACGTCAGGTCGACAGTTTTGAAGTCGACCTTCCAGTGAAAGGAATCGATGAGCCAGTCGAAGCGGTCTTTATTCGTGCCCCACAAGTGGCACGTGTCGAACCGGAAGTAGATGTGCTCGCTGAAGTGGAGGAAGCGATTGTGGCGGTCCGTTACAATCAGTATCTGGCTTGCTCGTTCCATCCCGAATTGACGGATGACCTCTCGTTACATCGCTATTTTATCGAGATGGTCAAAGCGAATCAGAGTCAACATGTATAAGTTTGAGGGACCTCGCAAAAAGGGGGTCCTTCAAACTTATTTTTTGTTACACTGAACAAAGAAGCGTACAGAAAGGGGAAACGATGTGAAGGCCCGTTATTTCATCATATTGCTCACTGTCGTATTCGTCATACAGACCATGTTGCCATCGGCTGCCTCTGCGGCCGCTCCGAAAGTGGATGCAGCAAGCGCGATGCTTGTAGACGTGACGACAGGACAAGTTCTATTTGCCAAACAAGAAGATTCGATGCTTCAGCCGGCTTCAATCACGAAGCTGATGACTGCATTTTTGACGCGTGAGGCGATTCAGGCAGGGAAACTCAGTTGGACACAAGAAATCACACCGAGCGATGCTGCTTTGGCGTTGACGAGAAAGCCGGGGTTGGCACGAATCCCGCTGTTAAATAAACCATATACCGTCAAAGAATTATACGATGCCGCGTTGATTCGTTCAGCGAATGAAGCGGCCGTAACGCTCGGGGAGGCCGTATCCGGTTCGGAAGAGGCATTCGTCAAAGAGATGAATCGCCGGGCTGATGAATTAGGGATGACGCAAACGACGTTCGCGAACGCCTCAGGACTCGATTCTGAATCCGCTGGCCTACCGGGAGACAACTTGACGTCTGCTAAGGACTTGATGAAGCTCGCGATCGTGTATTTGACGACGTATCCGGAAGTGCTCGACGTGACGAAGCGGGCATACGTGGACGTCGACGGTGTTCGATTTGATGCGACGAATCGCATGCTCGCTAATCGTGACCTCGCTTATCCGGGAATGCTCGGCTTCAAGACAGGCACGACGAATGAGGCGGGATATTGTTTCATCGGCGTATCCACACGGGATGGGCGTACCGTTTTGTCGGTCGTCCTCGGTGCAACATCGGACGAGGGACGTTATGCAGCAACGAAAGCGCTACATGGTTATGCTTATGCGGATTTCGTGATGACCCCAATCTTGCGGATGGGGGAGACAATCTCCAAGATGGCAACGGTCTCTCAAGGCGAGGAAGAGCAAGTCGCGGTCCGAACGACGAACGACTTTGAAGTATTAGTCGAAAAAGGAAAACCCGTACCGGAGCCCGAATATGATCTGCTTGATTTAGAGGCTCCGATTAAGGCTGACACACAGGCAGGCATGGTCACCATCGATTCTTCGGAGAACGTACGCTATTTAGAGGGAGAGGCTCCTCCTAAGATGGCACTTGTTACAGCGGAGTCGGTCGATACCGCCTCGTTCTTGACGAGAATAACGCGAGCTTTTTTGGATTTCCTCGATCAAATCCGCCTCGCACTTGGAAAAATCAGTCTTGTCGAACAAGTTGAGATGTTGTAAAGTAAGATTAATTCAATGACAGATGCGATGATGAGAATAAGTACGTTACGTACGTCTACTGACAGAGAGCTAGTGGTTGGTGCAAACTAGTGAGATGACGTGACCGAATCGGCCTCGGAGCATTGACTTGGAAACAAGTCACGTTCGCACACGTTACGTGCATCGAGTGGCTCAAACATTTGGGCAACGAGGGTGGCAACGCGGATCCAAGGTGGTTCGTCCCTTTCCTACGGGAAAGGGACGTGCCACCTTTTTTATATGAAAAAGGAGGAATAGCAATGTTAGACATTAAACGTTTGCGACAGGATTTTGAAGGGATTAAAGAAAAGTTAGCTCACCGGGGGGAAGACTTGAGTGCACTTGACCGCTTCCCACAACTAGAGGAGAAACGTCGTGACTTGATCAACGAAGTCGAAGTGAAGAAAGCGAAGCGCAACGAAGCGACAAAACAAATCGCTGAATTGAAGCGGAACAAAGAAGATGCCGAAGGTCCGATTTTAGAGACACGTCGCCTCGGCGATGAAATCAAACTGTTGGACGAAGAGTTACGCGAAGTTGAAGCAGAACTCAACTTGATTTTACTCAGCATCCCAAATATCCCGCACGAATCAACACCAATCGGCGAAACGGAAGACGACAACGTGACGATTCGCGAAATCGGGACAAAGCCTGAGTTTGATTTCGAGCCTAAGCAACATTGGGACGTGATGGAAGACCTTCAAATCGTCGATGTCGAGCGCGCTGGAAAAGTAACAGGTAGCCGCTTCGTCTTCTATAAAGGATTAGGCGCTCGCTTAGAACGTGCCCTCATCAACTTTATGATGGACCTTCATTCAGATGAGCATGGGTACGCTGAAGTGTTACCTCCTTACATGGTCAATCGAGATTCGATGACAGGAACGGGTCAGCTTCCTAAATTTGAAGAGGATGCATTTAAAGTAGCGGATACGAACTACTTCCTCGTTCCGACTGCTGAAGTACCGGTCACGAACATGCACCGTGAAGAAATTCTTCCGGAAACACAACTTCCAATCGCGTATACTGCATATAGTGCAAACTTCCGTTCTGAAGCTGGGTCAGCGGGACGTGACACGCGTGGGTTGATCCGTCAGCACCAATTCAATAAAGTCGAGCTCGTCCGCTTCGTAAAACCGGAAGAGTCTTATGAGCAATTGGAACTGTTGACAGGTCATGCTGAAGAAGTCTTAAAACGTCTAGGCCTTCCTTATCAAGTGCTCAGCATGTGTACGGCAGATCTCGGATTCACTGCCGCGAAAAAATACGATATTGAAGTATGGATGCCGGCACAAGGGGTCTATCGTGAAATCTCGTCTTGCTCAAACTTTGAAGATTTCCAAGCGCGTCGTGCGGGAATTCGTTTCCGTCGTGACGCCAATGCGAAACCTGAGTTTGTGCATACGTTGAACGGTTCAGGTTTGGCGGTCGGACGAACGGTCGCAGCGATTCTTGAAAATTATCAACAAGCGGATGGATCGGTCGTGATTCCAGAAGTTCTTCGTCCTTACATGGGTGGAAAAGAAAAGATTGAAATGCCGAACTAAACGCTTGAGCAGCCTCGATTTTGAGGCTGCTCAATTTTTTTAATGTTTTTTCACAAAAGGGTTTGACATCTGTCTCTTCAGTTGGTACTATAAATCATGTCGAGCGACACTGTTGCTCACGAATTGCATATGAGCTTTGGAGGTGTACCCAAGTGGTTTAAGGGAACGGTCTTGAAAACCGTCAGGGGTGTAACAGCCTGCGTGGGTTCGAATCCCACCACCTCCTCCATTTCTTTTTTGGAGGCTCACACAACTTTATATCTTTTGGAGGTGTACCCAAGTGGTTTAAGGGAACGGTCTTGAAAACCGTCAGGGGTGTAATAGCCTGCGTGGGTTCGAATCCCACCACCTCCTCCACTTTCTTTTTTTTACACTTTTTTAGGCCTGGAGTTGTACCCAAGTCCGGCTGAAGGGGACGGACTCGAAATCCGTTAGGAGTCGCAAGGCTCGCGTGGGTTCGAATCCCACCAACTCCGCTTTCAATCGGGCATCTGCAGAGGCAGATGCATTTTTTGTATCCACAGACATAAGCGCTGTGGATTTTTTTATGCACAAAAAGAAGGATTACGCTTTCGTTGGCGCAATCCTTCTATTGATTATCTCACTTTTGCTTCGCGTGCAATCGTGAGTTGCTTTTCAATTTTCTCAAGAATGAGTTCGACTGAATCTGGGTCGTTGATGAGGTCATACTCTTCGATCGAGAGACGCAATACCGGGCACAGGTTGAAGTTGTTGATCCATTCTGTGTAGCGGGTGTACATCTCTTCCCAATAAGCGATTGGTGTTTGCTGTTCCATCTCGCGACCGCGCATCTGAATGCGTTCGAGTACTTGTTCGAACGAACCTTCAAGATAGATTAATAGATCCGGGTGCGGGAAGAACGGTGTCAACACCATTGCCTCGAACAAACTAGAATACGTTTCGTAGTCTGTTGGTGACATCGTCCCTTTTTCATAGTGCATCTTGGCGAAGATGCCTGTATCTTCATAGATTGAACGATCTTGGATGAAGCCGCCACCGTATTGGAAGATTTTCTTCTGTTCTTTAAAACGTTCTGCCAAGAAGTAAATTTGAAGATGGAAGCTCCAACGTTCGAAATCATGATAGAATTTATCGAGGTAAGGGTTGGTATCTACTTTTTCGAGAGACGTTCGGAAATTCAATGCATCGGCTAACGAATTGGTGATCGTTGATTTCCCGATCCCGACCATTCCCCCGATTGTAATGATTGTATCGTTCGGGATGTTATATTTATCAATCAGCTTCATTTTATTTGGGCTCCTTTAGTTAATTCTAATTCACGCTCAATCGTTTTTAGGACATGAGTCAAGTCGTCCGGATTGTGTACAAAGTCGAGTTCATCCCCACTGAACGAGAGAATCTTCACTTCTGGATGGGCCGCGCGATACGATTCAACAAACGTCTCATAGTCGTGAGCAAGTTGTTCGAGGTAATCACGAGACATATTTTCTTCCACTTCACGTCCACGCAAGGCGACTCGTTTCATTAATGTCTCAATGCTGGCATGTAAGTAAATGACGACATCAGGTTTCGGCATATCATGTGTCAAAATCTTATAAATCTGCTCGTACTTGTTCAAATGTGCCGGTTTCAGCGAACGGTGAGCAAAAATCAAGTTTTTGAAAATATGATAGTCCGAAACGACGGATTGTTGCTGACTCAAGTGGTGTTTGTGAATATCATCCAACTGCTTGAATCGATTGCACAAGAAGAACATTTCCGTTTGGAAACTCCATTCTTCGATATCTTCATAAAACTTGCCGAGAAATGGGTTCTCTTCTACAATTTCATTCAGCATCTGCATCGAGAAATGCTGACTGATGATATGGGCCAGTGATGTTTTCCCGACACCAATCGGTCCTTCTACCGTTATAAACATATGATGTCATCCTCCATTATCCAAAGTGCAAGTTCCATTCTAGCACACAATACGAGCGATATGGCGAGGGATTTGATTTTCATTTTTTTTCATAGTTTTAAATAAGAAATGAGGTGAATCGATGGAACGTGATGAGCGATTTATGCAGTTGGCCATCGAAGAAGCGAAGAAAGCAGAAGCCATTGGCGAGGTGCCGATTGGTTGTGTAATCGTAAAGGGAGACCAGGTGATTGCAACTGGGCACAATCGTCGTGAGACAGATCGTCTGGCGGCAGCACACGCCGAAATGATTGCGATTGAAACGGCTAATGAAATGTTAGGGAATTGGCGATTAGAAGACTGCGAACTATACGTTACCCTTGAACCGTGTCCGATGTGTGCGGGCGCAATCGTGTTGTCTCGCGTGAAACGTGTCATTTTCGGTGCCCACGACCCGAAAGGTGGATGTTGCGGGACATTGATGAACTTGGTGCAGGATGAGCGATTCAATCACCAAGCTGAAGTGACAGAAAATGTTTTAGCAGAAGAATGTGGACAGCTCCTGACAGATTTCTTCCGAGCGCTTCGGGAAAGGAAGAAACAAGACCGACTCAATCAGAGAGGTTGCAACCCAACCGATTAAACAGTATAATGTAATAGCACTCGAGATAGTGCCTAATTTCATTTACCCATTTGCCGTGCTAGGTGGGGAGGTAGCGGTGCCCTGTCACTCGCAATCCGCTGTAGCGAGACTGAATCCCGATTCGAGGGAGTGCGCTGGTGTGGTCTGCCTTATGTAAGTGGCGTTGACGTCTGAGTCCTGCGCAACGGTCACCCATGAACCAGGTCAGGTCCGGAAGGAAGCAGCCTTAAGTGGTGACGTACCGTGTGCCGCAGGGGTGCTTGGGCTGAGCAAACTGCATGAGTAACGCATGTTGACGTGCTTTCAGAAATCGGTGCGCGGCAGATTTATTTTATAACTTCAATCTATGGCCCCCGGGCTGTAGATTTTTTTGTATGATGAGATAGAGAAGAACAGTAGGGAAGGAGGCGAACTCATGGCGTATCAAGCGTTATATCGTGTATATAGACCTCAATCGTTTCAAGAGGTCGTCGGTCAAGTCCATATCACACGTACGATTCAAAATGCTCTGTTAGAGGAGCGGATGTCACATGCGTACCTATTTTCCGGCCCACGTGGAACGGGGAAGACGAGTTTGGCGAAAATCATCGCCAAGGCAATCAACTGTGAAAGTGCGCCGACACGTGAACCATGTAACACCTGTCCGACGTGTATCGCCATCACGGAAGGGACAAGTCCCGACGTGTTTGAAATTGATGCCGCATCGAACAACGGAGTTGACGAAATTCGGGAGATTCGAGACAAAGTCAAATATCCGCCGTCCCAAGGGCGTTACAAAGTATACATCATTGATGAAGTGCATATGTTATCGACCGGTGCATTCAACGCGTTGTTAAAGACGCTTGAGGAACCACCGGCACATGCGATATTCATCTTGGCTACAACAGAACCACATAAAATTCCGGCCACGATCATTTCCCGCTGTCAGCGATTCGATGTCAAACGACATGAAGTGAGTCAATTGCAAACGCGGATGGCCTATATTTTGAACGACCAAGACCATGACTACGATCCGGAAGCGTTGAAACTCATCGCACGTGCTGCCGATGGCGGGATGCGAGATGCCCTTAGCTTACTTGATCAGGCGCTCGCATTCAGTGATGGGCGGTTGACGGAAGAAGCGGTGTTAGAAGTCACGGGTGCCGTGACGGATGAAACGTTGCTCGACATGGCGTATGGTCTCCAGCGAAAAGAGTTAAATGCCATTTTGAGTACGCTTGAATTGATGTTACGTGAAGGGAAGGACTTGAAACGTTTCATCGAAGATTTAGTGTTCGTTCATCGGGATGCGTTACTCTTGAAAGCATCTCCACAAGCAGCTGACTTATTGGAACGTGCTCGTCCGACTGACGAGTTTCGTCAGTTCGTCGAAGCGACTTCAACGGATGAATTGTTCCAAGTGATTGAAGAGCTCAATGATTGCCAACAGCAGATGAGGTTATCTAACCATCCGAAAGTGTTGGTGGAGTTAACATTCATCCGGATCGCGGAACAAGGCCGTACAATTAGTGAGCAAATGACACAACTACAAGATCAAGTGCGTGAACTGAGCCGTGAATTAAATGAAGTGAAGAAGAATGGTGTTGTCGTGACAGGTGGAGAAGCAGAAAAGCCGAAGCCTGCTCCGAAACGGACACAAATCCGGGTGCCTAAAGAACGGATTCGCCAACTCTTGCAACGGGCCGAACGGCAGCATTTGAATGCGATTCGCGACAGCTGGGGAGATATCATGACGAATATTCGGATACAAGATGGTCCGATTTTCGCTCTCTTCTATGAAAGTGAAGCTGTCCTTTGTGCAAGTGACACCTTACTGGTACAATTTAAAGATGGAATGACATGGCACTATGAACAAGTGAGTTCAAATGGTCGTACGCGCGATGTGATTGAACAGGCGTTATTCGAAGTGACGGGGATTCGTCGCGAAATCATGGCGGTGCTTGAGACGGATTGGAATGAACTAAAAAATGAGTTCATCCTTCAAAAACAAGCAGAACGAACGGAACAAGTCGAAGAGCCGGAAACCGAGGATCCGCTAGTTGCGCAGGCGATGGAACGTTTTGGCGATGTCGTTGAAATCGAAGAAACATAAGGGAGGCGCTCTGAATGCGTGGAATGGGAAACATGAACAACATGATGAAACAGATGCAAAAGATGCAAAAAGATATGGCGAAAGCTCAAGAGGAATTAAAAGAGTTATCGGTTGAAGGAACAGCGGGAGGCGGCATGGTGAAAGTTGTCGTCAGCGGTCATAAAGAAGTTTTAGACGTCATTATTGCTGAAGACGTTGTCGATCCGGACGATGTGGATATGTTACAAGATCTCGTCTTAGCAGCAATCAATGATGCAATGAAACAAGCGGATCAGCTTGTGAATGATAAGATGGGACGTTTCACACAAGGGATGAACCTCCCAGGCTTTTAAGTGAAGAAAGGATCGATGCGAGTTGCAATACCCTGAAGCCATTGGACGATTGATTGAGAGTTTTACGAAGTTACCTGGGATTGGACCGAAAACTGCGGTACGTTTAGCATTCCATGTATTAGATATGGAAGAAGACGATGTGTTGACGTTCGCGAAATCTCTCGTGAGTGCGAAGCGTGACATAAAGTATTGTACCGTGTGTGGCCACATCACAGATATTGATCCGTGTGCAATCTGCAAAGACTCACATCGGGATGAAACGGTGGTTTGTGTGGTTCAAGACTCAAGAGACGTGATTGCTATGGAGAAGATGCGGGAATACAGAGGGAAGTATCATGTTCTTCATGGAGCCATTAGTCCAATGGAAGGGATTGGTCCAGAGGATATTAATGTTTCAAGTTTGCTGACACGTTTACAAGAGAACGAGTCGATTCAAGAAGTGATTTTAGCGACCAACCCGAACATTGAAGGGGAAGCGACTTCGATGTATTTATCGAGACTACTCAAACCGACGGGAATTCGCGTGACGCGTCTTGCCCATGGTTTACCAGTCGGTGGAGATTTGGAGTATGCGGATGAAGTGACATTATCTCGGGCGATGGAAGGTAGAAGAGAGCTATGAAATGGTTTCGTAAGTCGTTAAGAGATGATTATGATCAACGACTACTGACTGAGTTGCTAGAAGCTAAGGTTAAGTTTGAATCGAAACGTCGGATTCTTGAAGTCAGCATAGAGGACACGGGAGAGCTAGCTGCTCAAGTGAAGCAAGCGGAAGCTCTCTACTTCTTCTATTTGAAAGAAGCAAAGAAGCGAAATGTTTCGTTATCGTCTCTTCGTTCTTAAGGCGACGCCGATGGCGCGCCTTCTTTATTTTTAGTCCTATATAATGAAAGAAAAAAATCGTTTTGGTTGAACAAATGAAGTTTTTATATATTTCTCTAATCTTTTTAACAAAAAGGGTTGCGTGGTTATTATTTTACTGATATATTAATAGACGTCGCCGAGATAAGCGACGAAGAAAACAAAAAATATTTTTAAAAAGTGGTTGACCTTTTGTTCTCCACTTGGTAAGATATTTAAGTCGCCAAGAGCGGCAGACGAACTTTGAAAACTGAACGATGAGGCAAAAAAAGTTTTACAATTTTTGAATGAAGCGCAAGCTTCGTCAATTTAAGAGCTATATCAAATTCTTTGGAGAGTTTGATCC